>NZ_VMMT01000076.1:0-31309 GCF_013277355.1 Streptococcus sp. 1343 | reverse complement strand
ACTGAGAGGAGTTCTTGAAATCGTAAAACCACTTTGAACAAGAGTTACTTCAACCCATTGGCTCCGACGGATTAAGTTGCTTTCCTGAATACCAAAATCAGCCGCAATTTCTTCATAAGTGCGGTATTCTCGCACATATTGAAGAGTGGCCATAAGAAGGTCTTCTAGGCTTAATTTAGGTTTTCGTCCACCTTTTGCGTGTTTACCTTGATAAGCTGTTTTAATACAGCTAACATCTTTTTAAAAGTCGTGCGCTGAACACCAACAAGACGCTTGAATCGTGCATCAGTTAGTTGTTTACTTGCTTCATAATTTTATTGTATCATATTTTTGTTTCACAGGAAGTAAATAAAAACTCTTTAAAGTTTTGTTGGGAAAATGGGAAAAGATATAAATGGAAACTTAGTATAACACTTGGAAAACTCTGTAAAAATAGTAAGTCAATTCATGCTTCGTTTTTTCTCTAGGGAAGTTGGGCGGCTATATTTCTATGACCATTTGTCGGAATAAACATCCCTGCCAAGGGTCTATAGAAAAACTTTTGTTATCAGATTTAGATGCCCAACTTGTCATTTATACTCTTTCATATAGGACTTTCTATAAGGATGGAAAAAAGAAGGGAAATTTGATAAGATAGGAATATGGATTTTGAAAAAATTGAACAAGCTTATACCTATTTACTAGAGAATGTCCAAGTCATCCAAAATGATTTGGCGACCAACTTTTATGACGCCTTGGTGGAGCAAAATAGCATCTATCTGGATGGCGAGACTGAGCTAAATCAGGTCAAGGAGAACAATCAGGCTCTTAAACGCTTAGCGCTTCTCAAAGAAGAATGGCTCAAGACCTACCAGTTTCTCTTGATGAAGGCTGGGCAGACAGAGCCCCTGCAGGCTAATCACCAGTTTACGCCAGATGCTATTGCCTTGCTTTTGGTATTTATTGTGGAAGAGTTGTTTACAGAGGAAGAAATCACTATCCTCGAAATGGGTTCTGGCATGGGAATTCTGGGCGCTACTTTCTTGACCTCGCTTGATAAAAAGGTGGATTACTTGGGAATGGAAGTGGATGATTTGCTGATTGATTTGGCAGCTAGCATGGCAGACGTGATCGGATTG
Source organism: Streptococcus sp. 1343 (assembly GCF_013277355.1). NCBI lineage: Bacteria > Bacillati > Bacillota > Bacilli > Lactobacillales > Streptococcaceae > Streptococcus > Streptococcus sp. 1343. Next base: position 30,191 of record NZ_VMMT01000076.1, on the reverse strand, counting down.
CAGGCTGGCTTTGTCCAAGGAGATGCCGTTCGTCCACAAATGCTCAAAGAAAGCGATGTGGTCATCAGCGACTTGCCGGTCGGCTATTATCCTGATGATGCCGTTGCGTCGCGTCATCAAGTTGCTTCTAGCCAAGAATATACTTACGCCCATCACTTGCTCATGGAACAAGGGCTTAAGTATCTCAAGTTAGACGGATACGCTATTTTTCTAGCTCCGAGTGATTTGTTGACCAGCCCTCAAAGTGATTTGTTAAAAGGGTGGCTGAAAGAAGAGGCGAGTCTGGTTGCTATGATTAGTCTGCCTGAAAATCTCTTTGCCAATGTCAACCAATCTAAGGCTATTTTTATCTTACAGAAGAAAAATGAAATAGCAGCAGAGCCTTTTGTGTATCCACTTGCTAGCTTGCAAGATGCAAGCATTTTAATGAAATTCAAAGAAAATTTTCAAAATTGGAGCAAAGGTACTGAAATATAAAATAGATTTTGTTATAATAGTTGAAAACGCTTAAAAGAGGTAATTGATAATGACAAAAACAATCGCAATAAATGCAGGAAGTTCAAGTTTAAAATGGCAATTATACTTAATGCCAGAAGAAAAAGTATTGGCGAAAGGCTTGATTGAACGTATCGGTTTGAAAGATTCAATTTCAACTGTAAAATTTGATGGCCGTTCTGAACAACAAATTTTAGATATCGAAAATCACACACAAGCTGTTAAAATCTTATTGGATGACTTGATTCGTTTCGATATTATCAAGGCTTATGATGAGATTACAGGTGTTGGACACCGTGTTGTTGCGGGTGGAGAATATTTCAAAGAATCAACAGTTGTTGAGGGGGATGTTTTAGAAAAAGTTGAAGAGTTGAGTTTGTTGGCTCCTCTCCACAATCCAGCCAATGCAGCAGGTGTTCGTGCCTTCAAGGAATTGTTGCCAGACATTACCAGTGTAGTTGTTTTTGATACTTCCTTCCACGCAAGTATGCCAGAGAAAGCTTATCGCTACCCTCTACCAACAAAATATTACACAGAAAACAAGGTTCGTAAATACGGTGCTCATGGTACAAGTCACCAGTTTGTAGCAGGAGAAGCTGCAAAACTCTTGGGACGTCCATTAGAAGACTTGAAGTTGATTACCTGTCATATTGGTAACGGAGGCTCAATTACAGCTGTGCAAGCCGGCAAATCTGTTGATACTTCTATGGGCTTCACTCCTCTGGGTGGTATTATGATGGGAACGCGTACAGGGGACATTGATCCAGCTATCATTCCTTATTTAATGCAATATACAGAGGATTTTAATACACCAGAAGATATCAGTAGTGTTCTTAATCGTGAATCGGGTCTTTTGGGAGTTTCTGCTAATTCTAGCGATATGCGTGACATAGAAGCTGCTGTAGCAGAAGGGAATCACGACGCTAGCTTGGCTTATGAAATGTATGTTGACCGTATTCAAAAACATATCGGTCAGTACCTTGCAGTACTAAACGGAGCAGATGCCATTGTTTTCACAGCAGGTGTTGGTGAAAATGCAGAAAATTTCCGTCGTGATGTAATCTCAGGAATTTCGTGGTTTGGTTGTGATGTTGATGATGAAAAGAATATCTTTGGTGTGACAGGAGACATCTCAACAGATGCAGCGAAGATTCGTGTCTTGGTTATTCCAACAGATGAAGAATTAGTCATTGCCCGTGATGTTGAACGCTTGAAAAAATAAGTGAAACTAAAAAAATATTCAATACAAGGAGTTGGGAAAGTTATTTTTCCAGCTTCTTTTTTTAAACTTAACTAGCTTTGAAAGGTAGAAGTCATAGATAGCGGTGGATGATTTTAAGAAGCGTTATAGTGGATTGAGATATAGTACATTGAGTCAAGAATAGGATACATCGGTTTCTGAAATATTGTTAAAAATGAGGATGAATTTCTCAATCAATTTGTTCATATTCTATTTCAACATACTATAAAATGTGAATAAATTAATTAGCTGATTTCAATGCATTTCTAAAAATGTATTAGAAGTCGTATTGTGCTGTTGTAATTTAAATTTGCTATAAAAGTGATAAAAGATAACTTATTTCTAATTTTCGCTTAGAATGACAGGTGTCATCGATTAATATTTTATATTATGTCAATTTTTGCTTGTATTCGCTTACAGTTTATGCCATAATAGTACAGTAATAAGTTATAAGAGCTGTTGTATCGTTCTTGGTTTATAGTTATGGAGGTAACATCATGGGTACTATTATGGAATTTGCAACAGAAAAACAGATTGAATCATTTCTTTCAACTTGTCATATCGAGGGACAAAGGAATTTTCTGATGGCTTTTAAGAAAAAGACATGGCTGAAATCCTTTATTGATTTTTTCATTATAGGAGGAGCCTACTATGTTCAGTCGAGTGTGAAGCCAAAGATTATGTCATTCACATCTAAGGGGATTTACTTGATGGACATTAGTGATGTAACTGAAAATCGGCCTAATCAAGTCATTGAAATGTCCTGGAGTCAAGTTGAAGATTTTAGTTATAACACAGTCTTGAACACAGTTAGAATTAAATGGCACTATCAAAGTGAACAGTACATCTTTTCAGTAGATGTAGGTAATATCAGTCAACATTTAGGACAGTATCAATTTAACAAACAACATTATGATTATTTAGCACAACACGATTTCTTTCAGAAAGAGTGAATGACATGAAAAAGATAATTACAAAATGTATTGTTATTGCTACGACTTTGCTTATTATGGTACCGAGTTTTATAGGGATTGCATATGCTAACGAAACAAAGGTTCCAAATACAACTGTAGAGTATATTGATGTTGCCGAAGTAGAGAAGGATTTGAAATTCTTGTTTACAGAAGCGACGAGTTATGAGAATGGCGTTCTTTATGTTAATAAAGAATTATTGACAGAACGCTATGGCACTTTAGCACCGTATATTGTAATGGGCATTGAACGTATTTATACAGAGCCTAATTTGGTTCAAAACTTGCAAGCTTCTTTACAAGATAGAGATTTTGTTTCATGTATGCGTGATGAGTTGATTGGTATGATTCCAGGTATGGAACTTGTTGATTTAATGAGAGGGGACATTATCAGTTATATTCAAGGTAAAATGTGGGGCAAAGCTGCCTCATATATAGCAATGGAACTTGCTAAATTTGGCATGAAGAGTAACGTTGCAGGAATCGTTGCACAATTAGGAATCTCTGCTGGAAAATGTGCTATTTGGGGTTAGTTATGCTTAAATACTTGTAATTAAGAAGGTTAAAATGATAATTCTGTCTTTAATGAATGTGATAAAGTGGTTGGAAAATAAATTTTCTAACCATTTTGTCGTTTTTAGTGTTTACAGGGAAAATGACTTCAAATTTTTTAAGTTTTAAGTATAGACTGTTACGGGAACGGTAGACATTGTGACAATAAGAAAGAGAATGAAAGCACGACGAAAAGGATTAAAAAATAAACAAGAGAATATTGGTAGAATTGTCCAAAACCTTGCTATGATTGGATTTTTTGAAAAATATGGTATAATAGTAGTAATTTAATAGATGGAGTTGAGTTTTGAAGAAAAACTTTCGTGTAAAAAGAGAGAAAGATTTTAAGGCGATTTTCAAGGAGGGGACAAGTTTTGCCAATCGCAAATTTGTCGTCTACCAACTAGAAAACCAGAAAAATCATTTTCGAGTAGGTCTATCAGTTAGCAAAAAGCTGGGGAATGCGGTCACTAGAAATCAAATCAAGAGACGAATCCGACATATTATCCAGAATGCAAAAGGGAGTCTGGTAGAAGATGTCGACTTTGTTGTCATTGCTCGAAAAGGGGTTGAAACCTTGGGATACGCAGAGATGGAGAAAAATATACTCCACGTATTAAAATTATCAAAGATTTACCAGGAAGGAAATGGGAGTGAAAAAGAAACTAAAGTTGACTAGTTTGCTAGGACTGTCTCTATTGATCATGACAGCCTGTGCGACTAATGGGGTAACTAGCGATATTACAGCCGAATCGGCTGATTTTTGGAGTAAATTGGTTTACTTCTTTGCGGAAATCATTCGCTTTTTATCGTTTGATATTAGTATCGGAGTGGGGATTATTCTCTTTACGGTCTTGATTCGTACAGTCCTCTTGCCAGTCTTTCAGGTGCAAATGGTGGCTTCTAGGAAAATGCAGGAAGCTCAGCCACGCATTAAGGCGCTTCGAGAACAATATCCAGGTCGAGATATGGAAAGCAGAACCAAACTAGAGCAGGAAATGCGTAAAGTATTTAAAGAAATGGGTGTCAGACAGTCAGACTCTCTTTGGCCGATTTTGATTCAGATGCCGGTTATTTTGGCCCTGTTCCAAGCCCTATCAAGAGTTGACTTTTTAAAGACAGGTCATTTCTTATGGATTAACCTTGGTGGTGTAGATACAACCCTTGTTCTTCCGATTTTAGCAGCAGTATTCACCTTTTTAAGTACTTGGCTGTCTAATAAAGCCTTGTCTGAGCGTAATGGAGCTACGACAGCGATGATGTATGGGATTCCAGTCTTGATTTTTATCTTTGCAGTTTATGCGCCAGGTGGAGTCGCCCTATACTGGACAGTGTCCAATGCTTACCAAGTCTTGCAAACCTATTTCTTGAACAATCCATTCAAGATTATCGCAGAGCGCGAGGCTGTAGTACAGGCACAGAAAGATTTGGAAAATAGAAAAAGAAAAGCCAAGAAAAAGGCTCAGAAAACGAAATAATAAGGAGGAATCTGGTAATGGTAGTATTTACAGGTTCAACTGTTGAAGAAGCAATCCAGAAAGGATTGAAAGAATTAGATATTCCAAGGAAGAAGGCACATATTAAAGTCATTTCTAGGGAGAAAAAAGGCTTTCTTGGTTTATTTGGTAAAAAACCAGCCCAAGTGCATATTGAAGCGATTAGTGAAACGACTGTTGTCAAAGCAAATCAACAAGCTGTAAAGGGAGTTCCAAAACAAATCAATGATTTGAATGAGCCTGTTAAAACAGTTAGTGAAGCGACCGTTGATTTGGGTCATGTTGTAGAGGCAATTAAAAAGATTGAGGAAGAAGGCCAAGGTATTTCTGATGAAGTCAAGGCTGAAATCTTAAAACATGAAAGACATGCCAGCACTATCTTAGAAGAAACGGGTCACATTGAGATTTTAAATGAACTTCAAATCGAGGAAGCGATGAGGGAAGAAGCAGGCGCTGATGACCTTGAAACTGAGCAAGACCAGACTGAAAATCAAGACTTGACAGAGATGGGCTTGAAAGTTGAACCGAGCTTTGATATTGCCCAGGTGGCTACGGATGTGACTGCCTATGTTCAAGCGATTGTGGATGACATGGACGTTGAGGCGACGATTTCAAATGACTATAACCGTCGTAGCATCAATCTACAAATTAACACCAACGAACCAGGTCGTATTATCGGTTACCATGGTAAAGTCTTGAAGGCCTTGCAACTGTTGGCTCAAAATTATCTTTATAATAGCTATTCAAGAACCTTCTATATTACAATCAATGTCAATGATTATGTTGAACACCGTGCAGAAGTCTTGCAGACCTATGCGCAAAAATTGGCGACTCGTGTTTTAGAAGAAGGCCGCAGTCATCAAACAGATCCAATGTCAAATAGCGAACGCAAGATTATCCATCGTATTATTTCACGTATGGATGGCGTGACTAGTTACTCTGAAGGTGATGAGCCAAATCGCTATGTTGTTGTAGATACAGAATAAGTAAAATCAGGGTTGACCTGATTTTTTGCTAGTTAGAGGAGGTTAAACTGATGTTGAATAAGATAAGAGACTATCTAGACTTTTCTGGTTTGCAGTACCGTAGTCCTGATAAAGCGGGAGCAGAGCGAGAGAAGATGCTGGCGTTCCGCCACAAAGGACAAGAGGCCCGAAAGGCTTTTACAGAACTGGCCAAAGCCTTTCAAGCAAGCCATCCAGAATGGCAACTCCAACAGACTAGTCAGTGGATGAATCAGGCCCAGTGTTTGAGACCACATTTTTGGGTTTATCTACAGAGAGACGGACAAGTGACAGAACCTATGATGGCCTTACGTTTGTATGGAAATCCTTCTGATTTTGGTATTTCCTTAGAGGTCAGTTTCATCGAACATAAGAAGGATGAGCAAACACTGGGCAAGCAGGCCAAAGTTTTAGACATTCCAACCGTTAAAGGGATTTATTATCTAACCTACTCTAATGGTCAAAGTCAACGGTGGGAGGCGAATGAAGAAAAGCGTCGTACTTTACGCGAGAAGGTGAGAAGTCAAGAAGTTCGAAAAGTTTTAGTGAAGGTAGATGTTCCTATGACAGAAAATTCGTCTGAAGAAGAAATCGTAGAAGGCTTATTGAAGTCTTATTCTAAAATTCTTCCCTATTATCTAGCTACGAGAAAATAAGATAATTTGTAAAACATCATAAATCATACAGTCCAAGAGTGAACAGTCCGCTGTGTAATTCTTGGTCTTTTTGTTTGCGCTTTCGCATTATATAATAAACTTACAAAAACAATTCAAAAGGAGAACAATTATGGAAGTCGTTTCAAGTGTTCTAAATTGGTTTTCTAGCAATATTTTGCAGAATCCCGCATTTTTCGTAGGTTTATTGGTGTTGATAGGATATGCACTTTTGAAAAAACCTGCCCATGACGTTTTTTCAGGGTTTGTTAAAGCAACAGTAGGGTATATGTTGCTTAACGTGGGTGCTGGTGGTTTGGTTACAACCTTTCGTCCAATCTTAGCAGCTCTTAACTACAAATTCCAAATTGGTGCAGCGGTTATCGACCCTTACTTTGGACTTGCTGCAGCAAACAACAAAATTGCAGCAGAGTTTCCAGATTTTGTTGGAACTGCGACTACAGCTCTATTGATTGGTTTCGGAATAAATATCTTGCTCGTAGCTCTTCGAAAGATTACGAAGGTAAGAACCCTCTTTATTACTGGTCACATCATGGTACAACAAGCTGCAACAGTATCTCTTATGATTCTATTCTTAGTACCACAACTGCGCAATGCTTACGGTACAGCAGCGATTGGTATCATCTGTGGACTTTACTGGGCAGTTAGTTCAAATATGACTGTTGAGGCAACTCAACGCTTGACTGGTGGTGGCGGATTTGCGATTGGTCACCAACAGCAATTTGCAATCTGGTTTGTAGATAAAGTAGCAGGACGCTTTGGTAAGAAAGAAGAAAGTTTAGACAATCTTAAATTACCTAAGTTCCTCTCAATCTTCCACGATACAGTTGTTGCATCTGCTACCTTGATGCTCGTATTCTTCGGAGCCATTCTTTTAATCTTGGGTCCAGACATTATGTCTAATAAAGAAGTCATCACTTCAGGAACTCTATTCAATCCTGCTAAACAAGATTTCTTTATGTACATTATCCAAACAGCCTTTACCTTCTCAGTTTACTTGTTCGTTTTGATGCAAGGTGTCCGAATGTTCGTATCTGAGTTGACAAACGCCTTCCAAGGTATTTCAAACAAATTGTTGCCAGGTTCATTCCCAGCGGTTGACGTTGCAGCTTCTTATGGATTTGGTTCTCCAAATGCTGTCTTGTCAGGATTTACCTTTGGTTTGATTGGTCAATTGATTACAATTGTCTTGCTCATCGTCTTTAAAAATCCGATTCTTATTATTACAGGATTTGTACCAGTGTTCTTTGACAATGCAGCCATTGCGGTCTACGCTGATAAACGCGGCGGATGGAAAGCGGCTGTTATCCTTTCCTTTATATCAGGCGTCCTTCAAGTTGCTCTAGGAGCTCTTTGTGTGGCCCTTCTCGATTTGGCATCTTATGGTGGCTACCATGGAAATATCGACTTTGAATTCCCATGGCTTGGATTTGGATATATCTTCAAATACCTTGCTATTGTTGGTTATGTACTTGTGTGTCTCTTCTTGCTTGTTATTCCTCAACTTCAATTTGCCAAAGCAAAAGATAAAGAGAAATATTACAACGGTGAAGTTCAAGAAGAAGCTTAGTATCTAGAAAAGGAGAAATAAAATGGTTAAAGTATTAGCAGCGTGCGGAAATGGAATGGGTTCATCAATGGTTATCAAGATGAAGGTTGAAAATGCTCTCCGTAAGCTTAATCAAACAGATTTTACAGTCAATTCATGCAGTGTCGGTGAAGCTAAAGGTTTAGCAGTAGGATATGACATCGTAATCGCTTCTCTTCATTTGATTCAAGAATTGGAAGGGCGAACTAATGGGAAGTTAATTGGGCTTGATAACTTGATGGATGATAAAGAAATCACCGAAAAACTCAGTCAAGCACTACAGTAAAAGGTTGGAGGGGGCTGGACAGAAACTGAGAGTTATCGTTTCTGTCCTTCTCCCTCTTAAATAAAGGAGGCAGATATGAATTTAAAACAAGCTTTAATTGACAATGACTCGATCCGACTAGGTTTAGAGGCTAACGATTGGAAAGAAGCAGTCAAGGTAGCAGTAGATCCCTTAATTGAAAGTGGGGCAATTTTGCCAGAGTATTACGATGCTATCATTGAATCGACTGAAGAGTATGGGCCTTACTATATCTTGATGCCAGGTATGGCTATGCCCCACGCTAGACCTGAAGCTGGTGTGCAAAGTGATGCCTTTTCATTGATTACCTTACAAAATCCTGTTGTATTTTCAGATGGGAAAGAGGTATCTGTTTTGTTGGCACTAGCAGCAACAAGCTCAAAAATTCACACAAGTGTAGCCATTCCACAAATTATTGCCCTGTTTGAATTAGAAGATTCTATTGCACGTTTACAGGCTTGCCAGACTAAAGAAGATGTCTTGGCTATGATTGAAGAATCTAAGGATAGCCCTTATCTCGAAGGATTGGATTTGGAAAGTTAGAAAGAGGAATAAAGAAATGACAAAAAGAATACCTAATTTACAAGTTGCATTAGACCATTCAGACTTGCAAGGAGCGATTAAAGCAGCTGTTTCTGTTGGTCAGGAAGTAGATATTATCGAAGCTGGAACTGTTTGCTTGCTTCAAGTTGGAAGTGAACTGGCTGAAGTCTTGCGTAGCCTTTTCCCAGATAAGATTATTGTGGCAGACACAAAATGTGCTGATGCTGGTGGAACAGTTGCTAAAAATAATGCGGTTCGTGGAGCAGACTGGATGACTTGTATCTGTTGTGCAACCATCCCTACTATGGAAGCAGCTCTAAAGGCTATCAAGACTGAACGAGGGGAACGAGGCGAAATCCAGATCGAGCTTTATGGCGATTGGACTTTTGAACAAGCTCAGCTTTGGCTAGATGCAGGTATCTCACAAGCTATCTATCACCAATCTCGTGATGCCCTTCTTGCTGGTGAAACTTGGGGTGAAAAAGACCTTAATAAGGTTAAAAAACTCATTGACATGGGCTTCCGAGTTTCTGTAACCGGTGGTCTAGATGTAGATACTCTCAAACTCTTTGAAGGCGTTGATGTCTTTACCTTTATCGCAGGTCGTGGAATTACGGAGGCTGCGGATCCAGCAGGAGCAGCGCGTGCCTTCAAGGATGAAATCAAACGAATTTGGGGGTAAACCATGGCACGTCCGATTGGAATTTATGAGAAGGCAACCCCGACACACTTTACTTGGCTAGAACGTTTAAATTTTGCCAAGGAGTTAGGCTTTGATTTTGTCGAGATGTCTATTGATGAACGTGACGAGCGTTTAGTAAGACTTGACTGGAGCAAGGAAGAGCGCTTGGAAGTTGTCAAAGCGATTTATGAAACTGGTGTTCGTATTCCTTCTATCTGTTTTTCAGGCCATCGTCGCTACCCATTGGGATCAAAAGATCCAGTTCTAGAGGAAAAATCTCTAGAACTCATGAAAAAATGTATCGAATTAGCTCAAGACTTGGGAGTTCGTACGATTCAATTAGCTGGTTACGATGTTTACTATGAGGAAAAGTCACCCCAGACACGCCAACGTTTTATCAAAAATTTGAGAAAAGCCTGTGACTGGGCTGAAGAAGCTCAGGTGGTACTTGCTATTGAAATTATGGATGATCCTTTCATCAATAGCATCGAAAAATATTTGGCTATAGAAAAAGAGATTGACTCTCCCTTCCTCTTTGTATATCCAGATATTGGTAATGTGTCTGCATGGCATAATGATATCTATAGTGAGTTTTATCTTGGTCATCATGCCATCGCAGCTCTCCATCTCAAGGATACTTATGCAGTGACAGAAAGTTCAAAGGGCCAGTTCCGAGATGTACCTTTCGGGCAAGGTTGTGTCAAATGGGAAGAAGCTTTCGATATTTTAAAGGAAACCAATTATAATGGACCTTTCCTAATCGAAATGTGGTCTGAAAATTGTGAAACAGTAGAAGAAACACGCGCAGCCATTCAAGAGGCGCAAGCTTTTCTCTATCCACTCATTAAGAAAGCAGGTTTGATGTAAGATGAATCAAGTAATCAATGCTATGCGTAAACGAGTCTGTGATGCCAATCAATCATTGCCAAAACATGGACTTGTCAAATTTACCTGGGGGAATGTATCGGAAGTCAATCGCGAACTCGGTGTCATTGTTATCAAACCATCAGGCGTGGATTATGACGAATTGACACCTGAAAACATGGTAGTGACTGATCTAGATGGTAAGATCCTAGAAGGGGATTTAAGACCATCTTCCGACCTCCCAACTCATGTGCAATTATATAAGGCTTGGTCAGAAATTGGTAGTGTGGTTCACACCCATTCGACAGAAGCTGTTGGTTGGGCTCAGGCAGGTCGTGATATTCCTTTCTACGGAACAACCCATGCAGATTATTTCTACGGTTCAATCCCTTGCGCCCGTAGTTTGACCAAGGACGAAGTAGAAGTGGCCTATGAAAAAGATACTGGCCTGGTTATCGTAGAAGAGTTTGAACATCGCGGACTTAACCCGGTTGAAGTACCAGGAATTGTTGTACGCAATCACGGTCCATTCACCTGGGGCAAAAATCCAGAGAATGCTGTTTATCACTCTGTCGTACTAGAGGAAGTATCAAAGATGAATCGCTTTACAGAACAAATCAATCCAAGAGTTGGACCTGCTCCCCAGTACATACTAGAAAAACACTACCAACGTAAACATGGACCAAATGCTTATTATGGTCAAAAGTAAGAACGATGAAGGAGGAGAAAAAGATAAATTTAGCTCCTCTTTTTACATTTGATTTTTATTGAGAGTAAAGTTGGAGTTGAAGTAATTTTGAAAGATTTTTTAGAAATAGCGCTTGATATATATGGTAAAATAAAAAGAATTGCTGTGATATCAATAGATTTGGGGGATTTTTTAATATGGTACTGGATAAGGCAAGTTGTGATTTGCTTCAATATTTGATGGATCAAGAAACGTCCAAAACGATTATGGCGATTTCGAAAGATTTGAAAGAGTCAAGAAGGAAAATTTATTATCACATTGACAAAATCAATGCTGCTCTGGTTGACGAGGCGCTTCACATCATTAGTATTCCACGAATTGGTATTCACTTAACGGAAGAGCAGAGAGATGCTTGTTGTAAACTATTATCGGAAGTAGATTCGTACGATTATATCATGAGTGCGCATGAACGTATGATGATAATGTTACTATGGATAGGTATTTCTAAAGAACGTATTACGATTGAAAAATTGATAGAGTTAACAGAGGTATCTAGGAATACTGTTCTCAATGATTTGAATAGTATTCGTTATCAACTAACTTTGGAACAATATCAGGTGATCTTGCAAGTGAGCAAGTCATAGGGATACCACCTTCATGCCCACCCTCTTAATAAAATTCAGTATCTTCAATCGCTTCTATATCATATTTTTATGGAAGAAAATGCCACTTTTGTATCTATTTTAGAAGATAAGATGAAAGAGAGGTTAGATGATGAGTGTTTGCTTTCTGTTGAAATGAACCAATTTTTTAAGGAACAGGTTCCTTTAGTTGAACAAGATTTAGGGAAGAAAATAAACCATCATGAAATAACTTTTATGTTGCAGGTTCTACCTTATTTGCTGTTAAGCTGTCATAATGTTGAACAGTATCAAGAAAGACATCAGGATATAGAGAAAGAATTTTCTTTGATAAGAAAAAGAATAGAGTATCAGGTGTCTAAGAAGCTAGGAGAACGGTTGTTTCAAAAGTTTGAAATTTCTTTGTCAGGACTTGAAGTTTCTCTTGTAGCTGTTCTCCTCCTCTCCTATCGTAAAGATTTGGATATTCATGCAGAAAGTGATGATTTTCGGCAATTAAAACTTGCTTTAGAAGAATTTATCTGGTATTTTGAATCACAAATCCGAATGGAGATTGAGAACAAGGATGATTTGTTACGAAATTTGATGATCCACTGTAAAGCCTTGTTATTTAGAAAGACTTACGGTATTTTTTCTAAAAATCCTCTAACAAAACAAATTCGATCCAAGTATGGAGAATTATTTTTAGTCACTAGAAAATCTGCGGAAATTTTAGAAGGAGCATGGTTTATTCGGCTAACAGACGATGATATTGCCTATTTGACGATTCATATTGGAGGATTTTTAAAGTATACACCATCGTCTCAAAAAAATATGAAAAAAGTTTATCTTGTTTGTGATGAAGGTGTTGCGGTTTCGAGACTTTTGCTGAAACAATGCAAACTTTATTTTCCAAATGAGCAAATTGACACTGTATTTACAACAGAACAATTTAAGAGTGTGGAAGATATTGCACAAGTTGATGTAGTGATTACTACTAATGATGATTTGGATAGCAGATTTCCGATTTTAAGGGTTAATCCTATCCTTGAAGCAGAAGATATTTTGAGAATGCTAGACTATCTTAAACACAATATATTTGGTAATGAGGGCAAAAGTTTCAGTGAAAATCTTTCTAGTCTTATTTCGTCTTATATTGCAGACAGCAAGTTGGCTAGTAAGTTCCAAGAAGAGGTTCAAACACTTATAAATCAAGAAATAGTAGTTCAAGCTTTTTTGGAAGATATTTGAAGGACAGTCCAATGATGAACACAAACCTGTGTTTTTCTTGGTCTTTTTTAGTGTTTTGAAGGGTGGTATACTAATCTCAAAGATAACAATTATATCCAAAGGAGGCGACATATGCCAAACGTCAAAGAAATTACAAGAGAGTCATGGATTTTAGCCACTTTCCCAGAGTGGGGAACATGGTTGAACGAAGAAATCGAAGAAGAAGTCGTACCTGAAGGCAACTTTGCCATGTGGTGGCTAGGCAACTGTGGTACTTGGATTAAGACACCAGCTGGTGCTAACGTTGTCATGGACCTTTGGTCAAACCGTGGAAAATCAACCAAAAAAGTGAAAGATATGGTTCGTGGGCACCAAATGGCAAATATGGCAGGTGTTCGTAAGTTGCAACCAAACTTGCGTGTTCAGCCAATGGTTATCGATCCATTTGCTATCAACGAACTAGACTATTACTTAGTTTCACACTTCCACAGTGATCATATCGACCCATACACAGCTGCAGCAATTCTCAACAATCCTAAGTTAGAGCATGTTAAGTTTATCGGTCCTTACCACTGTGGACGAATCTGGGAAGGATGGGGGGTTCCAAAAGAACGTATCATCGTTGTGAAGCCAGGTGACACTATCGAATTAAAAGATATGAAGATTCATGCAGTAGAATCATTTGACCGTACTTGCTTGGTAACTCTCCCAGTGAACGGTGCTGATGAGACAGGCGGTGAACTTGCTGGCTTGGCTGTTACAGATGAAGAAATGGCTCAAAAGGCTGTTAACTATATCTTTGAAACACCAGGTGGAACCATCTATCATGGTGCAGATTCTCACTTCTCAAACTATTTTGCAAAACATGGTAAAGACTTTAAAATTGATGTTGCTTTGAATAACTATGGTGAAAATCCGGTAGGTATCCAAGACAAAATGACATCTATCGACCTTCTTCGTATGGCAGAAAATCTGCGTACCAAAGTCATTATCCCAGTTCACTATGATATCTGGTCTAACTTCATGGCTTCTACTAATGAGATTCTAGAACTTTGGAAAATGCGAAAAGATCGCTTGCAATACGATTTCCATCCATTTATCTGGGAAGTTGGCGGTAAGTATACTTATCCTCAAGATCAACACTTAGTAGAATACCATCATCCACGTGGTTTTGACGATTGTTTTGAACAAGACTCTAACATTCAATTTAAAGCTTTGCTATAATATAAAAATATTCTTTGGAGGTTATCCGTATGTTGCATGATACGGATAATTTTCATATAATAGTAGAATAGAATGTGTGATTCAATAATCACCTCAAATAGAAAGGAAATTCTATGTCAAATCTATCTGTTAATGCAATTCGTTTCCTAGGTATTGACGCCATCAACAAAGCCAACTCAGGTCATCCAGGTGTGGTTATGGGAGCGGCTCCGATGGCTTACAGCCTCTTTACAAAACAACTTCATATCAATCCAGCTCAACCAAACTGGATTAACCGCGACCGCTTTATTCTTTCAGCAGGTCATGGTTCAATGCTCCTTTATGCTCTTCTTCACCTTTCTGGTTTTGAAGATGTTAGTATGGATGAAATCAAGAGTTTCCGTCAATGGGGTTCAAAAACACCAGGTCACCCAGAATTTGGTCATACGGCAGGGATTGATGCTACGACAGGTCCTCTAGGGCAAGGGATTTCAACTGCTACTGGTTTTGCCCAAGCAGAACGTTTCTTGGCAGCCAAATATAACCGTGAAGGCTACAATATCTTTGACCACTATACTTACGTTATCTGTGGAGACGGAGACTTGATGGAAGGTGTCTCAAGCGAGGCAGCTTCATACGCAGGTTTGCAAAAACTGGATAAGTTGGTTGTTCTTTATGATTCAAATGATATCAACTTGGATGGTGAGACAAAGGATTCCTTTACAGAAAGTGTTCGTGACCGTTACAATGCCTACGGTTGGCATACTGCCTTGGTTGAAAATGGAACAGACTTGGAAGCCATCCATGCTGCTATCGAAACAGCAAAAGCTTCAGGCAAGCCATCTTTGATTGAAGTGAAGACGGTTATTGGATACGGTTCTCCAAACAAACAAGGAACTAATGCTGTACACGGCGCCCCTCTTGGAGCAGATGAAACTGCATCAACTCGTCAAGCCCTCGGTTGGGACTACGAACCATTTGAAATTCCAGAACAAGTATATGCTGATTTCAAAGAACATGTTGCAGACCGTGGCGCATCAGCTTATCAAGCTTGGACTAAATTAGTTGCAGATTATAAAGAAGCTCATCCAGAACTGGCTGCAGAAGTAGAAGCCATCATCGACGGACGTGATCCAGTCGAAGTGACTCCAGCAGACTTCCCAGCTTTAGAAAATGGTTTTTCTCAAGCAACTCGTAATTCAAGTCAAGACGCCTTGAATGTTGTGGCAGCTAAATTACCAACCTTCCTAGGTGGATCAGCTGACCTAGCTCACTCAAACATGACTTATATCAAGACTGACGGACTTCAAGACGATGCCAATCGCTTGAACCGCAACATTCAGTTTGGTGTTCGTGAATTTGCAATGGGAACGATCTTGAACGGGATGGCTCTTCACGGTGGACTTCGTGTATACGGTGGTACTTTCTTCGTCTTCTCTGACTATGTGAAAGCAGCTGTTCGCTTGTCAGCCTTACAAGGACTTCCTGTGACTTATGTCTTTACCCACGATTCAATCGCAGTTGGGGAAGACGGTCCAACTCATGAACCAGTTGAACACTTAGCCGGTCTTCGTGCTATGCCAAATCTAAATGTTTTCCGTCCAGCAGATGCGCGTGAAACGCAAGCAGCTTGGTACCTTGCAGTGACAAGTGAGAAAACACCAACTGCCCTTGTCTTGACACGCCAGAACTTGATTGTTGAAGATGGAACAGACTTCGACAAGGTTGCAAAAGGTGCCTATGTTGTCTATGAAAATGCAGCAGACTTTGATACGATCTTGATTGCGACAGGTTCAGAGGTTAATCTTGCTGTCTCAGCTGCCAAAGAATTGGCTAGTCAAGGTGCAAAAGTCCGCGTAGTCAGCATGCCATCTACAGATGTCTTTGATAAACAAGATACAGCATACAAGGAAGAAATTCTTCCAAATGCAGTCCGCCGTCGTGTTGCAGTCGAAATGGGTGCAACTCAAAGCTGGTACAAATACGTTGGTCTTGATGGTGCCGTTCTAGGTATTGATACCTTCGGAGCCTCTGCCCCAGCACCAAAAGTATTGGCAGAATATGGCTTTACTGTAGAAAATCTTGTAAAAGTTGTTCAAAACTTGAAATAATCCTAAAAATCAGGGCGCAAGCTCTGGTTTTTCTTACTAGAAAAGCAAGGTACAATCTTGTAAAAGTAACTGAAATTTGATATAGTAGTTCTATGTAAAAGACAAAGGAGAATATAATGGAATCACAATATACATTTTTAATCATTCTTGTGGCTATGGTGGGCTTGATGTTCTTTACGCAACGCTCTCAAAAGAAACAAGCACAAAAGCGTATGGAAAGCTTGAATAAATTACAAAAAGGCTATGAAGTGATTACAATCGGGGGCCTTTATGGAACAGTCGATGAAGTAGATACGGAGAAGGGAACAATTGTTCTTGACGTAGATGGAGTTTACTTGACTTTTGAACTAGCTGCTATCAAGACAGTATTACCGCTGAAAGAAACAGCTTCACTAGAAGGCGCAATTGAAAAATAAGACGGGATCACGAACTCCCGTTTTTCTATAAAAGAAAGGAAGTGGGATGAAAAAATTAGTCTTTGTCTGTCTGGGAAATATTTGCCGTAGCCCTATGGCCGAGTTTGTTATGAAATCAATGACAGATAACTACGAAATCCAAAGTCGAGCAACTTCCTCTTGGGAACATGGCAATCCGATTCATAAGGGGACTCAGGGAATTTTTCAACAGTATGAGATTCCTCATGACAAGAACAAGACATCGCTTCAGATTAGTAAGGAAGATTTTGAAGCCTTTGATTATATTATCGGAATGGACGCTTCAAATATTTCTGACTTACGTCAGATGTGTCCAGCAGACTGTCAAGATAAGATTTGCTCATTTGCATCTGAAAGTGTTCCAGACCCTTGGTATACAGGAGATTTTGAGGAAACCTATCGACGTGTTCAGGAGGGTTGTCAAGCATGGTTAGAACGTTTAGAAAAGGAGAGTGAAGATGGAAAATCTTAAGAATTTTTATGAAAAGTATCGAGTGTATCTGACTCGTCCACGTTTAGAGCTTTTAGCAGTAGTTACCATTGTTTTTTGTGCTGTACTCGTCTTTTTTCTAAATATTCCCGGAAAAGGTGTTCTAAAGCTTGATAATGGAACGATTGTTTACGATGGCAGTCTTGTCCGTGGTAAAATGAATGGGCAAGGTACCATTACCTTCCAAAATGGAGACCAATATACAGGTGGCTTCAACAATGGAGCCTTCAATGGAAAAGGTACTTTTCAATCTAAAGAAGGTTGGACCTACGAAGGTGATTTTGTAAATGGTCAGGCTGAAGGAAAAGGAAAACTAACAACAGAACAAGAAGTTGTTTATGAAGGGACTTTTAAACAAGGGGTTTTTCAACAAAAATAAAGCCTCCTTATCAAAGGAGGTATTGTTAGAAGTTTTAAGTAAGCGCTTACTTGCAAATCCTTTTCTTTCCAAATCCCTCTTCCAAGCAAGTTTGTGAAATAAAAAATATTTGAAATAAATTTCACAAACTTCAAAGATAAAACCTGATAAGAAAAGAAAATGAGAAAAGTTTCACAAGAGTTTAAAAATTCTTTGTGAAATGTTTATGAAACTGTTTACAAAGTTGAAATAATGCGTTATAATAAACTTGTGAAAAAATTAACAAAGGATATCGATCCTTGAAAGCTATGGAGGAAAATATGGCTGATAAAAAAACTGTGACACCAGAGGAAAAGAAACTCGTTGCTGAAAAACACGTAGATGAGTTGGTTCAAAAAGCTCTAGTTGCCCTTGAAGAAATGCGTAAATTGGATCAAGAGCAAGTTGACTACATCGTTGCCAAAGCATCAGTAGCAGCTTTGGATGCCCACGGAGAATTGGCTTTACATGCCTTTGAAGAAACAGGACGTGGTGTATTTGAAGATAAAGCAACTAAGAACTTGTTTGCCTGTGAACACGTAGTAAACAACATGCGCCACACTAAGACAGTTGGCGTTATCGAAGAAGACGATGTAACAGGATTGACTCTTATTGCTGAACCAGTTGGTGTTGTTTGTGGTATTACTCCAACAACCAACCCAACTTCAACAGCTATTTTCAAATCATTGATTGCTTTGAAAACACGTAATCCAATCGTCTTTGCCTTCCACCCATCAGCTCAAGAGTCATCAGCTCACGCAGCTCAAATCGTTCGTGATGCAGCTATCGCAGCTGGTGCTCCTGAAAACTGTGTGCAATGGATTACTCAACCATCTATGGAAGCAACAAGTGCCCTTATGAACCACGAAGGTGTTGCGACAATCCTTGCAACAGGTGGTAATGCCATGGTTAAGGCGGCTTACTCATGTGGTAAACCAGCTCTTGGGGTAGGTGCCGGAAACGTTCCAGCTTATGTTGAAAAATCAGCAAACATTCGTCAAGCAGCACACGATATCGTCATGTCTAAATCATTTGATAATGGTATGGTCTGTGCATCTGAACAAGCGGTTATCATTGATAAAGAAATTTACGATGAATTTGTAGCAGAGTTCAAATCTTACCACACTTACTTTGTAAACAAAAAAGAAAAAGCTCTTCTTGAAGAATTCTGTTTCGGCGTGAAAGCAAACAGCAAAAACTGTGCTGGTGCAAAATTGAACGCTGACATCGTTGGTAAACCAGCAACTTGGATTGCAGAACAAGCAGGATTTACAGTTCCAGAAGGAACAAACATTCTTGCTGCAGAATGTAAAGAAGTTGGTGAAAACGAGCCATTGACTCGTGAAAAATTGTCACCAGTTATCGCAGTTTTGAAATCTGAAAGCCGTGAAGATGGTATTACTAAGGCTCGTCAAATGGTTGAATTTAACGGTCTTGGTCACTCGGCAGCCATCCATACAGCTGACGAAGAATTGACTAAAGAATTTGGTAAAGCTGTTAAAGCTATTCGTGTTATCTGTAACTCACCTTCTACTTTCGGTGGTATCGGGGACGTTTACAATGCCTTCTTGCCATCATTGACACTTGGATGTGGTTCTTACGGACGCAACTCAGTTGGGGATAACGTTAGTGCCATTAACCTCTTGAATATCAAAAAAGTCGGAAGACGGAGAAATAATATGCAGTGGTTTAAAGTTCCTTCAAAAATTTACTTCGAACGCAATTCTATCCAATACCTTCAAACATGTGAAGATATTGAACGCGTTCTGATTGTTACAGACAAATCTATCGAAAAACTCGGTTTCGTTCAACGTGTTATCGATCAATTGAACGCACGTAGCAACCGTGTAACTATCCAAGTCTTCTCAGATGTTGAACCAGATCCAGACATCACAACTGTAGAACGTGGTGCTGAGGTGATGAAAGCATTTGAACCAGACACAATCATTGCTCTTGGTGGTGGTTCACCAATGGATGCAGCCAAAGTAATGTGGCTCTTCTACGAACAACCAGAAATCGACTTCCGTGACTTGGTTCAAAAATTCATGGATATCCGTAAACGCGCCTTCCGCTTCCCATCACTTGGTAAGAAAGCGAAGTACATCGGTATCCCAACAACTTCAGGTACTGGTTCAGAAGTAACACCATTTGCCGTTATCTCTGATAAGAAAAACAACCGCAAATACCCATTGGCTGACTACTCATTGACACCGACTATTGCCATTGTTGACCCTGCTTTGGTTGAATCAGTTCCAGACTTTATCGCTGCTGATACAGGTATGGATGTCTTGACACACGCGACTGAAGCCTACACTTCAAACTTTGCTAACGACTATACAGACGGTATTGCGCTTCAAACAATCAAACTTGTCTTTGAATGGTTGGAAAAATCTGTTAAGACAGCTGACCCAGAAGCTCGTGAGAAAATGCACAATGCGTCTACAATGGCTGGTATGGCCTTCGCTAATGCCTTCCTTGGAATGAGCCACTCAATGGCCCATAAGATTGGTGGTGTTCATCACACTGTTCACGGACGTACAAATGCTATCTTGCTTCCGTACGTTATCCGTTACAACGGAACTCGTCCAGCTAAGACTACTACATGGCCTAAATACAACTACTGGAAAGCTGATGAGAAATTCCAAGACATCGCGAAAATGCTTGGCTTGCCTCACTCAACTCCAGAAGAAGCAGTTGAGGCATACGCTAAAGCTGTTTACGAACTTGGTGTTGCAGTAGGTATCAAGATGAACTTCCAGGATCAAGGAATTGATGAAAAAGCTTGGAAAGACAGCTTGCATGAAATTGCTTTGCTTGCTTATGAAGACCAATGTTCTCCTGCTAACCCACGCTTGCCAATGGTAGCTGACATGGAAGAAATTATGGCAGATGCATATTATGGCTACAAAGAAAGACCAGGACGCCGTAAATAATTGTTTATCAGTTTAGAGGCAGGAGTTATCCTGTCTCTTTTTTGTCGTTTTCACCAAACTATGATAGAATATAAAAAATTATATTTTTAAAATATAGGAGAAAACCGAAGGAATGAACAGTTTTGGTGAAAAAGTAAGAGGCTTAAGAGAAGAAAAAGGACTTAGTCGTCCAGTTTTTTGCGGGGATGAGTCTGAATTATCAGTGCGTCAGTTGGTGCGGATTGAAAAAGGAGAATTTCGACCGACTATAAAAACACTAGAATATATTGCAGATAGATTAGAAATTCCATCCTACGTCTTGATGCCAGATTATAAGGAACTGCCTAAACGCTACCAAGAATTAAAGTACTTTCTTTTACATCACCCTGACTATGGAGACAAGGAGTTGCAAGAACAAAAGGAAGAATATTTTGATGAGATTTTTGAGTGTTTTTATGATGACCTGCCCCGTGATGAGAAGATGATAGTGGACTGTCTTTAGGCAATAGATGCAGTGAGAGCGACTAGTAATTCTTTATACGGAAGTGGTGTGATTGAGGACAGTCTTCAAGACTTACTATCCAGAGATGTATATAAGGCTGAGGAATTGTTGAAATTGAGACTGTATTTTCTTTGTCAGTTAATGGATGGTTTAAACGAGGGTGAGATAAAAAAGTCTGAGCATGAAACTATTCTTTATTTTCATGACAAATTAAGTTCTCAGGTTGATAAGATAGAGTTCGATTGTTTGGACTTACTTAGAGACTCCTTGTTAGCTTCTTTAACTTGTATAGAGATTATGGGGTTGCTTCCTTATTTTAAGAGGGCAGTCGAGACCTTAAATAAAATAGGGCAAAAAACACGAGATTTTCAAAAACAACCGATTGTCTTGATGGTGGAGTGGAAATATTATATTCAGACGGATTATGATACAGCCAAACAAAAGTATGAAGAAGCAAAAATGATGGCAAGGATGTTTGGTAATGAGAAGTTAATCGTTAGTTTAGATAATGAATGGAGTAAGGATAATAAAAGAGTCTGAGGAAAAACTTGACAGGAGAAAATGAAGTAAATGCTCTCACAATAAAAGGCATAATATCAGTCATACAAAAACTTTGATATTATGCTTTTTATTATGGAAAGACGTTCTAAATGTTAGCTTTGAATTGAATTTTTGTCCAGCCTAACTTATATTATATTTTTGAGAAATGTGATATTTTTGAATACTAGTTTAGACAGCTTTTTGCTCTAATTTTACTAGTTTAAATAAAATAGTGACATTTCTGTCATTGAGGGAATGCCGCTTTTTTGTTACAATGAATTTTATACTCAATGAAAANNTTTTCGAAGAGTATTACTTGATATACATCCAGAAGCAAACGAGGCAATAGAGAGAAAATTCTAAGTAGTAGGCCTATAGGGTCAATCAACTTGAAGGATTTTCTATAAGTGTGATGTATGACGATAACAGTTTTAAACAAGGGGGAAAGAATGTCCATTTTATCCATTAAAAATATTTCAAAGTTTTACACTTTGGACGGTAAACATCAAGAGCAGGCTCTAAGAAATGTTAACCTGCAGATTGCAAAAGGTAAAATTACAGCGATTTACGGTCCATCAGGCTGTGGCAAAACCAGTCTACTCAATATCATCAGCGGTTTAGATAGACAATATGAAGGAGATTTAGAGTTTAAAGGGGAATCCCTCCGTGACTTATCAGAGATTGAACTAACTCAATTTCGTAAAGATAAGATTGGATTTGTGTTTCAAAACTTTAACCTCATTCCTCATCAGTCTGTTTTGGACAATGTCAAGCTACCTCTCTATGTCAAAGATTTATCTGACAGGGAGATGACAATGGTTGCAAAGGAGCAATTAAGTAACTTGGGCATGGAGCCTTTTGTAGCTAAAAATGTTAAACAACTTTCTGGTGGGCAAAAGCAACGTGTAGCAATCGCGCGTGCACTGGTAAATCAGCCTGATATGATTGTAGCAGATGAGCCAACGGGTTCGCTGGATTCTCAATCCCAAGAAATGGTATTGGAAGTATTTAAAAATTTAGCCCAAACAGGGAAAACAGTATTGATCGTAACCCATAATCCAGAGGTTGCCGAGTATGCAGATGTGATTATCAAAATGAAGGATGGTGAAGTTGTTGAAGAAGTCAAAAAATAAAGGATTATCATTGAAAAACAAATTCAAACTTTCTTTAAATAACTTTATGGAAAGAAAGTGGCGTAACCTATTGATTGCGCTAGCAACCTCAATCGGTTTTGTAGGAGTCTTAATTTCTTTCGGCTTGGGAAATGCATTGATTTCGATGATTGATGAAAATACGAATGGAGGTCAAATCCCTTCTCAAGTTCAGATTGCTTTAAACACAAAAAATGTTGGACGAGGCTTTTTGAACCAAGATGATAAGAACTATATCACGGATACAGTTGGCAAAGAAGCTATTAAATATTTGGAGAGTCCTTTTGGGATGATCATGTCAAATATTACTATAGATGGTCAAGAAATGGATCTGAGTCAAACGATGCCTTCTTATGCTCAAGTAGTGAGTCTATATGAGGATACAAGTATTTCTGTTAGTAGTAATGAGGCGGACAAAGTATTAGCCGGTTCCCTCTATACGGATTCAAATGAACAGGGATTGACGATTCCAAGCAGTTTACTAAAAAATTGGAATGAACAGACAGGAAAAAATCTGACAGCTAGTGATATTATTGGCAAATCAGTCTCAGCCAGCATTGTAGAAAATGATGCTGAAGCTAGCAAGACTGCTCAATTTCAAACAAAGATTGTACGTGTAATCAATGATGAAGATGACTTGGAGGACAGCAACAGTTTCATGCCGTCTCATCAAATGGAAACGATTTTGAAAGAGGCTGGATTTACAAAAGCTGTATCTTATTTTATCTTGGAACTCAAAGATCCATCACAAACAAAAGCGATAACAGAAGAATTGCAGAAAAACAAGAAGTATACTGTTCTTTCTCAACAGAAGGTTCTTGATATTGTGATTACTTTTATTCGTGTCATTCAGGGATTGTTGATTGTACTTTCATCACAAGCTATCGTGGTAGCAGCGGTCATGATTGGTATCATTATTTACATCAATATCATGCAACGTTCTAAGGAAATAGGTGTCATGAAGGCAGTTGGTTATCAAAATCGTGATGTCAAAGGAATTTTTATTTACGAGGCTATCTGGATTGTAGGGATCGCCTTGCTGCTGGCATTTTTGGTTGCACAAGGGGTGGGAAGTTTGGCGAATGCGGTTGTAAATCACTTTTACCCATCCATCACGAAGGTTTTTGAATTAAATCTTTTATCTGTTTTAGGAACTCTAGCTTTCGCTCTATTACTTGGTTATGTCTCAGCCTACTTCCCAGCGCGTAAAATTAGTAAAATGGATCCTGTAGAATCGCTACGATATGAATAGTAAGGAAGTTCTTGATTTATAGCCTTAAAAAGAAACAAACATAGAAAAACAATGCCCATACTTGCAATTCAACTCAAATAGTTATATAATAGGTTTGTTGAAAGGTGATTTGTAGTGATTCAAGTTACTCTTTTCACAATAAAAATTTCATGATTTTCATAAGGAGGAAATCACTAATGGTAGTTAAAGTTGGTATTAACGGTTTCGGACGTATCGGTCGTCTTGCTTTCCGTCGTATCCAAAACGTAGAAGGTGTTGAAGTTACACGCATCAACGACCTTACAGATCCAGTTATGCTTGCACACTTGTTGAAATACGACACAACTCAAGGTCGTTTCGACGGTACTGTTGAAGTTAAAGAAGGTGGATTCGAAGTTAACGGTAAATTCGTTAAAGTTTCTGCTGAACGTGATCCAGAACAAATCGACTGGGCTACTGACGGTGTAGAAATCGTTCTTGAAGCTACTGGTTTCTTTGCTAAGAAAGAAGCAGCTGAAAAACACCTTAAAGGTGGAGCTAAAAAAGTTGTTATCACTGCTCCTGGTGGAAACGACGTTAAAACAGTTGTATTCAACACTAACCACGACGTTCTTGACGGTACTGAAACAGTTATCTCAGGTGCTTCATGTACTACAAACTGCTTGGCTCCAATGGCTAAAGCTCTTCAAGACAACTTTGGTGTTGTTGAAGGATTGATGACTACTATCCACGCTTACACTGGTGACCAAATGATCCTTGACGGACCACACCGTGGTGGTGACCTTCGCCGTGCTCGCGCTGGTGCTGCAAACATCGTTCCTAACTCAACTGGTGCTGCTAAAGCTATCGGTCTTGTAATTCCAGAATTGAACGGTAAACTTGACGGATCTGCACAACGCGTTCCAACTCCAACTGGATCAGTTACTGAATTGGTAGCTGTTCTTGAAAAGAACGTTACTGTTGATGAAGTGAATGCAGCTATGAAAGCAGCTTCAAACGAATCATACGGCTACACAGAAGATCCAATCGTATCTTCAGATATCATAGGTATGTCTTACGGTTCATTGTTTGACGCAACTCAAACTAAAGTCCTTGACGTTGACGGTAAACAATTGGTTAAAGTTGTATCATGGTACGACAACGAAATGTCATACACTGCACAACTTGTTCGTACTCTTGAATACTTCGCAAAAATTGCTAAATAATTCATGAGTCGATAAAAAGCAAGGCCTCTTGGTCTTGCTTTTCTTATATGGAAAAATGGATGACACAATCATCCATTCTTTTTTAATTCTGTTTCAAAAGTATCTGATGGGACAGTGAAGCTTAATTTCTCTAGAGTAAGCGGATGGGTAAAGGACAGTCGGAAGGCGTGGAGCATAAGCCGACTCGTCTTTGAATTGCTGTTATAGAGAGGGTCGCCCAAAATAGGGAAGTTATGATGCGAAAGGTGCACACGAATCTGATGGGTTCGCCCTGTCTTTAGTTTACAACGGACAAGGGTCGTTTTGTTTGGGAATTGCTTTAATCTGCTTACATGCGTTTCAGCATATTGCCCATTTTTTGTATCAACTATTCGTTTTCTGCGGTCATGGCGATCACGCCCAATTTTGTCTTTGAAAACAAGTTCTTTGCTGTTGATATTTCCGTCAACAAGCGCCCAATATTCCCTAGAAATCTCTTTTTTCTCCAATAAGCGGTTGAGAATGGGCAGGATAAAAGGATTTTTGGCAAAGAGAACCAAGCCACTGGTTTCCATGTCCAGACGATGAACGACATAGCAGGTTTGGCCAACATAGGCACTGACATGGTTGAGAAGGGCGATTTCGTTTGGCTGATTACCATGCGTTTTCATCCCCTCTGGTTTGTTTACAATAATCAAGTGTTGATCTTGATAAACTTCCTGCACTAAGTCTGGGTTGCCCCAAGGGATTTCTTTTTCGGGATAATCTTCCTCGTCAAAAGTCAACTGGCAAACATCTCCAGGACTTACCATCTCGTTCCAATGAACTTCTCGCTGATTAATCAAAATGTGTTTCTTGATTCTTAAAAAATGACGGATTTTTCTAGGGATGAGGAGTTGCTCCTCCAGTAATTGCTTTACCGTCATTTGAGGTAGAGAGTCTGGTAATGTAAATGTGAATTGCATACAGATATTGTAACAAAAAAAGCCCTATTTGGATAGGAAATAGCTAAATTCTTGTCTTCCTATGATGAAGATGATAAAATAAACGCATGAAATTAGATAAATTATTTGAGAAATTTCTTTCTCTTTTTAAAAAAGAAACAAGTGAACTAGAGGATTCTGGGTCTACTAGCTTGCGACGTTCTCGCAGTGATCGAAAAAAATTAGCCCAAGTGGGTCCAATTCGAAAATTCTGGCGTCGCTATCATCTAACAAAGATTGTCCTTATACTAGGTTTGAGTGCAGGCTTGCTAGTTGGAACCTATTTGTTTGCTGTAGCCAAGTCAACCAATGTCAATGATTTGCAAAATGCCTTGAAAACTCGGACTATTATTTTTGACCGTGAAGAAAAAGAGGCTGGTGCCTTGTCTGGTCAAAAAGGAACCTACGTTGAACTGATTGACATCAGTAAAAATTTACAGAATGCCGTTATTGCGACAGAAGACCGTTCTTTCTATAAAAATGACGGAATTAACTATGGCCGTTTCTTCTTGGCGATTGTCACTGCTGGTCGTTCAGGTGGTGGTTCTACTATTACCCAACAGTTGGCTAAAAATGCCTATCTGTCTCAGGATCAAACTGTTGAGAGAAAAGCGAAAGAATTTTTCCTTGCCTTAGAATTAACAAAAAAATATAGTAAGGATCAGATCTTAACCATGTACCTTAACAACGCCTATTTTGGAAATGGTGTGTGGGGTGTAGAAGATGCGAGTAAGAAATACTTTGGAGTTTCTGCGTCAGAAGTGAGTTTGGATCAAGCTGCGACTCTGGCAGGGATGCTCAAGGGGCCGGAACTGTATAATCCTTTGAATTCCGTAGAAAATTCAACCAATCGTCGCGACACTGTCTTGCAAAATATGGTTGCAGCAGGATATATTGATAAAAACCAAGAAACCGAAGCTGCAGAAGTTGATATGACTTCGCAATTGCACGATAGGTATGAAGGAAAAATTTCAGATTACCGTTACCCCTCTTATTTTGATGCTGTGGTCAATGAAGCTGTTTCCAAGTATAATTTAACAGAGGAAGAGATTGTCAATAATGGCTACCGCATTCACACAGAGCTGGACCAAAACTACCAAGCAAATATGCAGGTTGTCTATGAAAATACATCGCTATTTCCGAGAGCAGAGGATGGAACATTTGCACAATCAGGAAGTGTAGCTCTTGAACCGAAAACAGGGGGAGTTCGTGGAGTTGTCGGTCAAGTTGCTGACAATGATAAAACTGGATTCCGGAATTTCAACTATGCAACTCAATCAAAACGTAGCCCTGGTTCTACAATTAAGCCTTTAGTTGTTTATACGCCAGCAGTTGAAGCAGGTTGGGCTTTGAACAAGCTCTTGGATAACCATACCATGCAGTATAACAGCTATAAGGTTGATAACTATGCAGGAATCAAAACGAGTCGAGAAGTTCCTATGTATCAAGCCTTGGCAGAATCGCTTAATCTACCTGCTGTTGCTACTGTTAATGATTTGGGTGTTGATAAGGCTTTTGAGGCAGGCGAAAAATTTGGACTCAACATGGAAAAGGTAGACCGTGTTCTTGGTGTCGCCTTGGGAAGTGGTGTCGAAACCAATCCTCTTCAAATGGCTCAAGCATATGCTGCCTTTGCTAATGAAGGTTTAATGCCGGAAGCTCATTTTATTAGTAGAATTGAAAATGCTAGTGGTCAGGTCATTGCGAGCCATAAACATTCACAAAAACGGGTGCTTGATAAAGCTGTAGCTGACAAGATGACTAGTATGATGTTGGGGACATTCACCAACGGAACCGGTATTAGTTCATCGCCTGCAGACTATGTCATGGCAGGGAAAACTGGTACAACTGAAGCAGTTTTCAATCCGGAGTACACAAGTGACCAGTGGGTAATTGGTTATACTCCGGATGTGGTGATTAGTCATTGGCTTGGTTTTCCAACCACTGATGAAAATCACTATCTAGCGGGTTCTACATCAAATGGTGCTGCTCATGTCTTTAGAAATATTGCAAATACCATTTTACATTATACACCAGGAAGTACCTTTACAGTTGAAAATGCATATAAGAAAAACGGAATTGCACCAGCTAACACAAAAAAACAAGTACAAACCAATGATAATAGCCAGACAGATGATAATTTGTCTGATATTCGAGGACGTGCGCAAAGTCTAGTAGATGAGGCTAGTCGGGCTATCTCGGATGCGAAGATTAAGGAAAAGGCTCAAACAATATGGGATTCGGTAGTCAATCTATTTCGCTAAGATGCTTGTCAAAGCCTAGCTTTCTTGTTATAATAGATAAGATGGAGGCGTTATGGCACTAAAAAAAGCAAGCCTAGCTTGTGCGGTTTGTGGTTCGAGAAACTATTCAATCAAGATTAGTGGAACCCCCAAGCCTACACGACTAGAAGTAAATAAATTTTGTAAGCATTGTGGCAAGTACACTACACACAGAGAAACGAGATAGGAGAGAGCGATGCGTTTTATTGGAGATATTTTTAGACTTCTTAAAGACACAACATGGCCAACTCGCAAGGAAAGCTGGAGAGATTTTCGTTCTATCATGGAATACACAGCTTTCTTTGTAGTAATTATTTACATTTTTGACCAGTTGATTGTTTCAGGTTTGATTCGATTTATTAACATTTTTTAGAAGAGTAGTGAAAGTACACTAAAAATCTTCTATTTATGAAAGGAAATATCATGGATAGTTTTGATAAAGGGTGGTTTGTTTTACAAACTTATTCTGGTTATGAAAATAAGGTAAAAGAAAATTTATTACAACGTGCACAAACCTACAATATGTTGGATAATATTTTACGCGTTGAAATTCCAACGCAAACAGTGCAAGTTGAAAAAAATGGAAAGAGAAAAGAAGTAGAAGAAAATCGCTTTCCAGGTTATGTTCTTGTAGAAATGGTCATGACAGATGAAGCTTGGTTTGTTGTTCGAAACACACCAAATGTTACAGGATTCGTCGGATCTCACGGAAATAGATCAAAACCAACTCCATTATTGGAACAAGAAATTCGTGATATCTTGGTTTCTATGGGACAAACTGTACAAGAGTTTGATATCGATGTTGAAGTTGGTCAAACTGTACGTATTATTGATGGTGCTTTTGCAGACTACACTGGTAAGATTACAGAAATTGATAATAACAAAGTGAAGATGATTATCTCTATGTTTGGTAATGACACAGTTGCAGAAGTAAACCTAAACCAAATCGCAGAATTATAACCCAAAGAGAGGCAAGACCTCTCTTTTTTGTGCAGTTGAGGAGCTAAAGGGTGCAGAATGGATGAAATGTACCAAAAGTGTTTCTAATCTGTTAGACTGTATCTAGAAAGGGGAAAATTATGATTAAAGAATTGTATGAAGAAGTCCAAGGGACTGTGTATAAGTGTAGAAATGAATATTACCTTCATTTATGGGAATTGTCGGATTGGGACCAAGAGGGAATGATATGTCTATATGAATTGATTAGTAGAGAAGAAGGACTAGTAGAAGATATCTCTCGTTTAAGGAAATATTTTAAGACTAAGTTTCGGAATCGAATTCTAGACTATATCCGTAAACAAGAAAGCTACAAACGAAGATATAATAAAGAACCATATGAAGAAGTGGGTGAAATCAGTCATCGTATAAGTGATGGAGGACTCTGGCTAGACGATTATTATCTCTTTCATGAAACACTAAGAAATTATCGAAATAAACAAACTAAAGAGCAACAAGAAGAATTAGAACGCATCTTAAGAGATGAACGCTTCCGAGGGCGTCAAAGAGTGTTAAGAGATTTACGTATTGTGTTTAAAGAGTTTGACATCCGTAGCCATTAGGAAGTCATGCAAAAAAGTAAAAAAAATTTTAAAAAGGTGTTGACAAGTCTGAAAAAGATTGTATAATAGTAAGAGTTGAAAATAACAACTCTGGTCCGTTGGTCAAGGGGTTAAGACACCGCCTTTTCACGGCGGTAACACGGGTTCGAATCCCGTACGGACTATGGTATGTTGCGGTAGGAACACTTGATGAAAAAAAGATTAAAAAAGTTTCAAAAAAAGTGTTGACAAGCGAAAGTGATTGTGATATACTAATATAGT
>NZ_VMMT01000075.1:1363-4328 GCF_013277355.1 Streptococcus sp. 1343 | reverse complement strand
TAGCAACCATCCTGTGGCCATTGAGCCATTACTATTGAGGTAGTACCATGAACCATTGTCTAGTAACCATCCTGTGGCCATTGAGCCATTACTATTGAGGTAGTACCATGAGCCATTGTATAGCAACCATCCTGTGGCCATTGAACCATTACTATTGAGGTAGTACCATGAACCATTGTCTAGCAACCATCCTGTGGCCATTGAACCATCAGTATTGTAGAAGTACCACATTCCATTTTCTTTTTTCCAACCTCTCGTCATAGAACTATTACTGTTGAGGTAGTAGAATGAAGAGTTGCCGAATAAGAAACCTGTACCCATTGAACCGCCTGCTGGAGCTGGCATTGAATCTTCCGCTGGTTTAGCTGGTTCTTCTGGAGCTGCTGGAGCTGGCATTGAATCTTCCGCTGGTTTAGCTGGTTCTTCTGGAGCTGGCATTGAATCTTCCGCTGGTTTAGCTGGTTCTTCTGGAGCTGCTGGAGCTGATTCCTGATCAGCTTTTTCTGCTTTTTCAAGCTCTTCAACTTTTGCTTTTGCTTTTTCAGCCTCAGCTTTAGCCTTCTCTAGTTCAGCTTCAGCAGCTGTTTGAGCTTGTTCAGCTTCAGCTTTTGAATTTTCAGCTGCTCTTGCTTCATTATTTTCTTTTTCAGCCTTAGCAGTCGCATCATCAGCTGTTTTCTTCGATTCTGCTGCTTTTTGCTCTAACTCCGCAATTCTAGCATCTGCTTCTTCTTGGGGTTGAGCTGGAGTTTCTTCTTCCGTTTTAGCTGGTTCCTTAGCTTTTGCTTCCTTTACTTCTTCAAGGGTCTTATTGAAGTCATCAACACGAGAATTAATATCTTCTGCGTAAGATTCGACAAGGGCATCCGCCTGGTTAAATTCAGCTTCTGCTGCTGCACGAGCTTCTTCCGCTTCTTTGAGTTTTCTTTTTTGTTCCTCAAGAGTTTTAGCTTTTTGCTCAAGATCGGCTTTGGCTTTATTAGCTTGCTTGGTTAGAGAGTCAATTTCATCTCCCAATTGATCCGCCTTGTCTTGCAGCTTTTCTGACTCTGGACGTGCGTTGTCTGCAGCTTCAGCTTGCTCAATTTTCTTTTTCAAATCTTCAGAGAGAGAATCTTTATTACCAACCATATCCTCACTTTTAGGGGCAGGTTTAGCATTCTCTGTTGGTAACTCATCCAAAACTTGACTAGCCTTGATAGCACCACTTTCAATTGCGTCTAGTAAATCTTCCTTACCGATTGCCGCCTTGGCTGCTTGAATAGCCGCTTCCTTATCAGTAATACTGTTATCTTCTCTAATTTTAGCTTCTGCAGCCTTTTCAAGCTCTGTCAAGGCTTCTTCAAGATCAGCTTTGGCTTGATCTTCTTTTTTCTGTTCTGGACTCTTCATTTCTTCTATCTGCTCAAGAGTCTTGTTGAGTTCCTCGGTACGAGAATCAATTTCATCCTTATAAGATTTCAGAACTTCATAGTCCTCATCAAGCTCAGCTTTGAGTTTATTATATTCTTCTGAACCCTCTGTTTTCTTTTCAAGTTCTTTAAGTTTTTTCTCAAAGTCAGCTTTGAGTTTATTGGCTTGCTTGGTTAGAGAATCAATTCCATCTTCCAATTGATCCGCCTTGTCTTGCAGTTTTTCTGACTCTGGACGTTTCTTGTCTGCTTCTTCCGCTTTGTCAACTTTTTCTTTTTTATCTTCAGAAAGCTTGTCTTTTGACCTATAGACAACATCAGGATTATCCTTAACAGCAGGGGTCTTTTCATCTTCCTCTGTTGGCAAGTCTTTCAAAACATCGGTAGCCTTGATAGCACCACTTTCAATCGCTTTTAGTAAATCTTCCTTACCGATTGCCGCTTTAGCTGCTTGAATAGCCGCTGCTTTGTCCTTAATCTTGTCGTTAGCATTAATTTCATCTTCTGCAGCCTTCTCAAATTGCGTCAAGACAGCTTCAAGCTCATATTTCGCTTTCGCTTCTGGGTCTTTGTCTCTCGCTTCCTTTGCTTTTTTGAGAGTGTCATTGAAGTCGTCAACACGAGCATCAATATCTTCTTTATAAGACTCAGCCAGTGCTACAGCCTTTTCAAATTCAGCTTGTGCAGCTTCATGAGCTGCTTTCGCTTCTTCTAGTTTTTTCTCTTCTTCTACCAGAGTTGCAGCTTTTTTCTCAGCTTCGGCTTTGGCCTTATTAGCTTGCTTGGTTAGAGAGTCAATTTCATCCCCCAATTGATCCGCCTTATCTTGCAGTTTTTCGGATTGTGGACGTTTGGCATCAGCCTCCTCGGCTTTTTTGATTTTAGCTTTTATCTCTTCAGGAAGAGAAGAGTCTTTGCTAGTAATAACTGGATTTTCATCTTCCTTTGTTGGCAATTCCTTCACAACATCACTAGCCTTGATTTGACCATTTTCAATTGCTTTTAGTAAATCTTCTTTACCGATTCTCTCTTTTACTTTTTTAATAGCTGCTTCTTTGTCAGTAATCTTGTCATCCGCCTTAATTTTAGCTTCGGCATCCTTTTCAAGTTCTGTCAACGCCTTCATCACTGCTTCTTTAGCTTCAGCTTCTTCCTTTTTAGCAGCAGCTAGCTCAGCATCAGCAGCCTGTTTAGCTTTTTCAGCTTTTGCTTTTGCCTCATCTGCAGCTTTAGCCTCATCTGCTTCGGATTTCGCTTTCTTAGTAGCTTCTTCAGCTTTGGCTTTCGCTTCCTCTACTTTTTTCTGTAGTTCAGCAACTTTAGCTTCAGCTTCTTTTCTAGCTTCTTCCGCTTTTTCAAGATCCTTTTTAGATTTTTCGGATGCTTTGCTAGTGTTAGTAGTATTTGATTCATCAGCTTTTACAGCCAATTGCTGAACGCTAGTAAGACTAGCCCCTAAAACTACCGCACTGGCTAGGCTAGCAAAAATCATCTTTTTCTTCCCCATTTAGGTCACCTCTTTATTATTATTTTTAATCACCTGAATCACCTGA
>NZ_VMMT01000075.1:0-1319 GCF_013277355.1 Streptococcus sp. 1343 | reverse complement strand
AATCACCTGAATCACCATCATTATACTCTTCTACAACATATATGTCAAGTATTTTCCCAATGTTTACCCAATATTTATCTAAAATTATGATTCGGACAACTCCCCCTAGTCTGGTCAAAGTGGAAATTGGTTTAAAACAGATTTTTATGGTGGAATTTAGTGTGAGACGTTTGAGTTAGAAATGAGCTCTACTATGACAAAACATAAATACCTGACCCTTTCAGACCCTCATAAATTCTCTAGGCTGGAGATTTTGGCTCTATAATATTTGTAGTAGGAAAATCCCCTATGGATATTATGGAGCCTATTTTGTTGTAGAAAAAAGTCCCGTATCATCTATAATGAAAAGCAACCAAACCATCATTAGAAAGAATCATATGGAACAATTACATTTTATCACAAAACTACTCGATATCAAAGATCCTAATGCCCAAATTATGGATATCATTAATAGAAGGAAATCATTGCTAAACTGGATTATGAGGCTCCATCTTGCCCAATTTGATTCAGAAGAAGTTCATCATCGCTTAGAGGACTGTATTTGCCCTGACTATCAGGGAGATCTAAAAGAGATTGGAGCAACCCTTCAAGGACAAGAATTGGTCTTTATTCCTGCGCAATTAAAACGAATAGATCATATCCAACACGCTTATAAGTGCCAAGCAGTGAGAAAAATCCGAGTGATAAAATCGTGAAAGCTCCTATCCCTAAAGCCCCTTTGGCGCATAGCCTTGGCTCAGCTTCTATAATCGCTCACACCATCCATCAGAAGTTTAATCTGAAGGTACCCAATTATCGCCAAGAAGAAGATTGGGCTAGGATGGGTTTACCAATCACACGTAAGGAAATTTCTAATTGGCATATCAAGACGAGTCAATACTATTTAGAGTCCCTTTATAAGCTTTTACGAGAAAAGTTGTTAGAACAAGCTCTTCTTCATACGGATGAAACCTCTTATCGGGTCTTAGAAAGTGATAGCCATCTGACCTACTATTGGACTTTTTTGTCAGGAAAATCAGAGAAACAAGGGATTAGGCTTTACCACCATGATCAGTGTCGAAGTGGTTCAGTAGTACAAGAATTCCT
Source organism: Streptococcus sp. 1343 (assembly GCF_013277355.1). Taxonomy (NCBI): domain Bacteria; kingdom Bacillati; phylum Bacillota; class Bacilli; order Lactobacillales; family Streptococcaceae; genus Streptococcus; species Streptococcus sp. 1343. Next base: position 233 of record NZ_VMMT01000075.1, on the reverse strand, counting down.
AGGAGATTATTCTGGCTATGTGCATTGTGACATGTTGCGGCAGTAACTTAGGACTTTAGTCCTCTAGTTCTGCCTATGCGATAGCAGTCCAAGGTTTAGGAACAAGACGACGCTAAGCTTGGTAAGCTGCGAACCGCTAGAAGCTTATCGTCAACTGGAAGAAGCTGAACTTGTTGGATGTTGGGCGCATGTGAGAAGGAAGTTTTTTGAAGCGACCCCCAAGCAAGCAGATA
>NZ_VMMT01000074.1:0-43889 GCF_013277355.1 Streptococcus sp. 1343 | reverse complement strand
AACTGGCTTGAAGCCATAACAAAAAACTGCAACTTACTCGTTGCAGATACACAGATTTAATTCTGTTCTTTTTAGAAACTTATATTTTCATTTTCAGGCATAGTAAAGACATCGTTTTTTTCAAAATAAGGTTTTACCATTTCTTTCCATCTAGCTTTATGAAAATTGATTGAGTTTAAAGGAGATAGGCCATAATTTCCCAATGCATAACCATCATTTACTTCAACAACAAGTGTTCTGCCATCACTAGTAACACCGATATCTAGTCCATAAGCTATTGGCGCATCTTTCCAACATGATATGGCTTTATCAATTACACTAGGATCAAATTGTGCATGATAATCACCTGTATAGGGTCGAACATCTAATACGCGACCATCTAAAACAAAACAACGCCATTCTGCTATGAATTCTACAACCTCACTAATCCATATAGGATAGTCAAAAGGTAGACCAATACCTATCAAATCACGGGTTCCGTTAACAACTCTTCCAGTAAAGACTTTTGAACCAGCTTTAGGCTTAATAAATTTTCCCCAATTATCAGGTATATTTACAATCTCTCCTAAAACACCTTCATAAATCTTTCGACCATAAAAGTCTTTAAGCTCAATAGGATAGTCATAAACCGGAACATTTAACCCCATCATTTTTAGTAATGCTCTGGTCTCCATTATATAATCTACAACTATATCTTTACTTGTTAACTGTTCTATTTCAGAAAAAGATTGATATAAAATAATTTCTTCTCCTTGTAAGTAGGCACCTACTTGAGCATTGTATTTATTAATTGAAACTTCACTTGGTAGTTTGCTTTGTCTAATATAAACAACCATTTCATCACTCCTACTTCACTAGTGTTGCACCTGTTTGTAAAAAAATAATAGCATTTTTGCTGTTATTTTTTTGAGTAAATAGCTCCCATAATATCATCGAAATAATCAACAGTATTAAGGAGTAATTCTATAACCTGGGACTTTGTTAGTCGTATTCCTCTTCTATCTCTAGCATCTTCTACTAAATTTTCAAGTTTATCTAGATTTTTATCATCCAAGCTAATCATTATTCTATTTTTATCAGTTGCCATTTTCTTCACCTCTAGTTAATTCTATCAAAAGTGTAACACTTGTGTCAACTGACTTTTATAATACATTAGTTTAAAAGTGGAGAGGATTTTTAACACAGTAACTTTAAATCTTTGGTATTAAAAAATTTTCACAGTATTTATAGAAATAAAATCTGTCTCAAATAAGTTATCAAATCTAGTATAAATTATGAGCGGCTACTCTAATACTTTTCCTCTAAACAAGACAAAGGCTTACACTCAATGATTTTCTTACCCCCTTCGTTACAATGTTTTGACATTTTTACTAGCAAAGGTACATACTCACAAGGAACTTTGATCGACTATTGAATCTCTCCCACTTCTTCTTTAACATATCCTTCTACATCTTCAATCTCTACAAACATTGGGTCTAAGTGACACAAGAAATGCCAATTTTCTGCACCTTTTTTTCTGTAGAGAATCGCTTCACCGTCTTCACTTCCGAAAAAGCTTCTATCTACTTCATATCCACTGCCTTCTAGAAAGTCTTTTGCCTGCCGATAGTTTGCTTCTCTTGCTTCCACATAGGTTTTAACTTCATCGTTGTTAACGACATATGCATCGATTTTGGAATAGCCTTCAATTACTTTTTCGTTTGGTTCGGATAGATTCGAGATCTTTTTCCAAATAATGTCTACATTTTCCTTAGAGTCAAACATAAATTTAGAAAAAGGTACAATGTTTCCGTTATAGATAATTTCCATATAGTCTGGTAGGTTTGTAGGATTAAAAAACTCTACTTCAAATCCATCTTCTGTTTCTAAAGTATATCCAGGGATTTGTGCTACAAAAGTTTTCCCATCTTCTATGGAATCAAATGCGACTAAATCTTTAGAATAATTATTTTGAGATAACTCTAATATAACCATATATAACCTCTTCTAAATTGTCTGTAGATTGATTTTTCAGAACATAATACTGATTAGTTAGTAACCGTTAGGATATAGCAAATTCTTTTTTCCACCTTCTTAAAACATCATTTCAAGGCTACATACTCAGCGGTTCGCTGTTACCCTATCGTTTCGTCGTAAACTTATTACTCTACGACAGCTATCCCATTGGCGGACTCAAAAGGTTTGGGGAACCTTTTGAGGATTAACTGCGTTTCACTAACAAACTCACACACTCAACATGTGTTAATATTCTTCTTTTATACTAATAAACAAAAGGCAATGAAAATCATTTTAAAATGATACTGTGGAACGGAAAGATTTTCGCCAGTTGCAAAAGAAACGACATTCATCATTCCACTTGAAATTACAACAGAAAATTCTTTAACATCGATTATCTAGATAGACCGATTGTTACCTTCAATAATGGATATACTGATCTAAATTTTAAAATGTTGTTTCCTTACTAATTCTATTACTCGCCAATATAGTATAAATAAAATAACCAATAAAAATGACAATAAAAATAACATTAATTTTTAACACAAAATAGAGATTTAACAAATTTGCGAACGCATGAAATAATATACAGTATCCCACAGATTTCGTTTGACGGTAAAGAAGACCTAAAACAAAACTTAAAAATAATGTATATATAAAAAACAAAATAAAAGGAAATCCTTGATGACTTTCTCCAACTATAAACCATAAAGGCAGATGCCAAATTCCCCAAATTGATCGTACAATCAAATTAGATTGCCAATATGTATATTTTTTATCAAGTAACGGTTGTAATATTCCTCTCCACCCTAATTCTTCATGTCCACCACCAAAAAAAAATTAGTTGTATAAAGAATAATGGCATTAGATAAATTGATACTCCATTTAATTCTAAGGAAGATACAGAAAATAGTATCAAAATTGCTAACATATGAATAATGAAATAGATACTACTATTTTCTCTCTTATTAAATAAAAAATGTTTAAATTTTATATTATTACTTTTCAAATAAAACCCACTTGCAATAGCTGGTCCGAGTGCACCTATTATATGTAAAGTTCTCCCTATAAAAGTTTCTAATCCAAAAATATGAGATTGCGTAAAGATGGCAAGAATCCCCCAAGCTATATAAGTAATTCCAAATGTACAATAAAGATAATTTTTTAAATTCCTTTTATCAATTTCTGTCATTTTATCTTCCTAATCTTGATTATTTTATGAATAATATTTTTACTGCTTCTTAGTTGCTCTCGGTTATAACTACCTATATTCTATCACAAAAATAGGAGCAGTTTAATTGACTGTTCCTGTTTTTTTATTACAAATATTCTCGAACAATTATCGTCACAACAGAATATAATTCATAGTTTACGTTTAAGTACTATTTTGTTACTAACTAGCTAACAAAAAGAGTGAGGAAATCAAACGTTTCCACCACTCTTTTGTATTCTATTATAGATAAATCGATGTTCTTTCACTATCTATTTTCTCTGTAATTTCAAATGATTTATCTTTCAGATTAGCTCTTAATTCTGCCACTGTATTGGCATCGGTATTGGTCCAACTGATGTGGATAGTATTAGCGTCTTCCATGTCAACAGTAAACTCTCCATCAAATGCTGCGCTGCTATTACGGAATTTGAGCAGATTGAACAAGGACAACTGGGCGTTGAACTTCTCGCTCAATTTCTTCCAAATCATAATAGTGACGGTTGATGTTGCGGCCTTCTTTGGTTGATTCGAGCAATTCGATATCATTTTCTCCTGCCAACAAGCCAACGTAGTAAATCTGCGGAATACCTTGTGCAAAACATTGAAGCACACGTGCCAAGAGATAGGCTTGGCCATCATTTCCTAAAACTGAATAGTAGGTACAATTTATCTTATAAATATCCAAATTGTTGTAGTCCTCTGTTTTGACATTTGCTCCTTGGGCATAGAGGGCTTCTCTTGTCACCTCTGTTTCCTCATCTGTCAGCAAGTCCTTGACATCGACCACTCCGTGTCCAAGGTTGTAAATTGCTTGCGAGGGCAGATTTCCATCCAGTGAACAAGACGGTTGACATTACCTGAATAAAGAGCATGAAGAACCAGCATCGGAAGGGCAAAGTCATAGACATAGTAGTCTTGCTCAGCGATTTTTTGCTGAATGGTGTAATGTTCATGAATTTCTGGAAGAATTTCCACTCCTTTTGGTGCCAATAGCTGACGCGGAAAATGAAGCATTTCCCAAATATCTGGCTCAACAAAGAAACAGTTGGTGCCGATTTTCTTATTGGCGTAGGCAAAGGCGTCCAAGCGAATAATGGAAGCTCCGTGGTCCGCCAGCTGTTCCAGATTTTCCTGAATAAAGCGACGAGTTGTTTCTGTTGTCACATCGAGGTCGATCTGTTGCTCATCAAAGGTACACCAAACTTTTTCCTTACTACCATCAGCAAACTTGGCAATGCGATAGGGAGCACGTGGCTTCCGTTTGTAAATCAGGTCTACATCTTCCTGAGTCGGCCCACTGTTTGGCCAAAAATTTTTGTAGCGGATAAACAAATCCGCATAGGCAGACTCATCTTTCTTTTCTAGGAAATCAAGGAAAAAGGCGACTTGGCTGAGATATGGTTAATCATGAAATCAAACATGAGGTAGTAGTCTTGACTGAGTGCCTCAATATCGCTCCAATCTCTAAAAGCCTCATCAACCTTGGTATAGTCCATGGGTGCAAACCCGCGGTCGCCTGACGATGGAAAGAAGGGAAGAATATGGACCCCACCGACCACATCTTTCAAAGGGCCTTCTAAGACCTACTTCAAGTCTTTCAGATTTTTTCCAAGACTGTCTGAATAGGTAATTAACATTGCTTGATTTTTTACTTTCATAACTTGCTCTATTTACCTTCCTCAAAGCGTTTATAGACTGCTATAAATTCCTCAGCAATCGTTCTAAAACCTTCTGCACTCATTAACTGATCCTCAGCGTGCATCAGAAGTAGACCTGTTTGGCTTAATGCCCCATTCATTTCTTTTGTCAAAAGTGAGTGGTGAGCATTGTGTCCCTGTACAAATGCTTCTTCGCCTTGTTTAATTCTATCTTTAGCCTGCTCGAATTCACCCTGCTTAGCCAATTGAATAGCATCGATGTACATAGATTTTGCTGTTCCTACATAGGTGATAATTTGAAAACACACTTCGAGTACTTTTTCGTCCATTTTAATACCTCTCTTACCAATCTTCGTCTTCTAAATCGCTTGTTTCTTGCATTACAGCTTGTAAAGCTTGTTTATCCATCTGTTTAATAAATGGATAATAAACAAAGAAAGACATAACCAAAATAAGTGTTTGCAACAAGGCTGTTTTCCAACCACCGATGATAAATCCTGAAATAATTGGAGGACAAGTCCACGGAACTTGAACGGCACCATACATAGGTGTCAGTCCAAAATAAATCGCTGAATACTGGATGATACAAGATAAAATAGGCGTTAATATAAAGGGAGTTGCTAAAACTGGGTTCATTACAATCGGCAAACCAAAGAGCACCGGCTCATTGATATTAAAGATGGCTGGAACCATTTCAAGACGTCCAAGAATTTTTAGTTGTTTTGATTTTGCAAATGCAACCATGTAAACTACCAAACCAATCGTAATCCCGGCACCTGTAACATTGATAAATTGATCAAAAAATTGAATCGTCACAATATGACCACCATTGGCTAGATTTAATTCAAGGCCCTTATCTAAAATGGCTTGGTTTTCCAAAGCATTCGCCTGTAGCAAGCCACTCATGATGCCACCAACTACAGTTGAGCCGTGCACCCCAAACATCCATAAGAATGGTACAAGGAAACACATAAGCACCGCACCAAACAATGAGTCAGTCAAGCCTTGCATTGGTGTTTGAATAAGATTATAAATCATTTCAATCGTTGTGACCTTAAACAATTGTTCAACAAGTCCGACAAAGATCGTTGCCGCTGTGATGATAACAGTAGCAGGAATCAAGGCTGAAAATGCGTTGGCTACACCAGTTGGTACGCCATCTGGCATTTTGATTTTGATATTTTTCTTCAAAAACCAAGAATAGCTTGCTCCTACAATCAAACCAACGATAATGGCACCAATCATCCCTTTCCCGGAAGTCCAATCCTTCAGAATAATGTTACCAACTACATCCCCATTTTTAGAAATCAAACTGGAGGGCTGGATTAGCAAGAAAACTGCTAGGGCAATGACACCTGCCCCAAGCGGCTCCTGTTTTTCTAGCTTAGCATAGGTATACGCAATCCCAATGACTGTTACAATCGCACTGATATTAAAGGTTGCACCAATTGTTTGATTGAGAACAGGGGTAATACCACTAGTTTCTAACATCGTTGCTAGAGCTGGAACTGGAAGATTGGCCAAGATAAGAAAGATGGAGCCAACAATCAACAATGGCATAGAGAAAACAATACCATCTTTTATCGCTGTTACACCTTTGGTATTGACAAAGGCCATCATCCCATCAACAAACTTTTTAATCAGTTTATCCTTCATCATCTTCTCCTTATTTTTTCATCATGTAAGCTTGTTTAAGAACTGCCATACCGTTTGCAGTGCCATAATCAGCCATTGCAATCACTTCTACAGGAACATTGTGAGAAGCACAAATTTCTTTTGCTTTTTCAAGTTGGAAACCAACCTGTGGGCCTAATAGAGCCACATCAATATCTCCAACTCTTTGTTCCAATTCACTGATGGAATAAGCTGCAATTGTTGCATCTTTCCCTTTTTTCTGAGCCGCTTCTTTCATTCGCTCAACCAAAATACTTGTTGACATACCTGCTGCACAAAACAATCCAATATTCATTTTAATTACTCCTTATAATTCGTTTCCATTTGATGTAATCACTTTTTGATACCATGTAAAGGAATCTTTCTTCATTCGTTGCAAAGTTCCTTCGCCATTATTATTCTTATCGACATAGATAAAGCCATAACGCTTCTCCATTTCACCTGTACCAGCACTAACAATATCGATACAGCCCCAAGGGGTATAACCAATGACATTTACGCCATCTTCTTCAATCGCTAACATCATTTGTTCAATGTGTTGTTTGAGGTAATCAATGCGGTAAGAATCATGGATTCCATCAGGCTCTACCTTATCATAAGCACCGAATCCATTTTCAACTATAAAAAGCGGACAATGATAGCGATCGTATAAAAGATTTAAGCTATAGCGTAATCCCTCAGGATCAATCTGCCAACCCCAATCGCTTGATTCAATATAGGGATTTTTCTTAGTATAAACATCTTTGAAAAGTTCTTCTGTTTCCTCAGATGCTGTAGCAGTCACTGTATCACTCATATAGTAACTCAAGCCAATATAATCTACACAACCTTCTTTTAGAGTTTCTAGATCTTCTGGTAAAATATCCAGTTTGATATTATTTTTTCGACAAAAGGCCTCGATATAGTAAGGACGCTCTCCAAAAACATGAAGATCTCCATAGTGAAATAAACGATGCTCCATTGCCTTCTGGCTAGCAAGTATATCTTTTGTATCACATGTATTCGGATAAAATGGTACCATTGCCAGCATACAACCAATTTTGAAATTTTTATTGATTTTCCGACCCAATTGTACAACTTTTGCAGAAGCCACTGACTGATAATGGATAACCTGCTGTAGTACCTCAACTGGATTTTCATCTTCTTGATAAATGACACCAGAATTAGTCCATGAGCACCAAGGAACATTAATTGCACCTTGATTATTGATCTCGTTAAAGGTCATCCAATACTTAACTTTGTCCTTATATCGTTCCATGACGACTTCCGCAAAACGAACAAAGAAATCAATCAACTTGCGATTACGCCAAGCACCATACTTAGTAACTAGATGATAGGGCATTTCAAAGTGACTGAGTGTGATGACCGGTTCAATTTGACGAGCTAGCAGCTGATCAAATAAATCATCATAAAATTTCAACCCTTCTTCGTTAGGTTCTTCTTCATCTCCATTTGGGAAGATACGAGTCCAGGCAATCGAAGTTCGAAAACACTTAAATCCCATCTCAGCGAATAATTGTATATCGTCCTTATAGGTTCTGTAAAAATCTATTGCATCATGATTCGGATAATATTCGTCAGGTAAGACGCCATCAGTAATCTGTCGAGAGTGGGTAGCACTTCCAACCGTCATCACATCGGCTATCGAAATGCCTTTTCCACCTTTATCATATCCTCCTTCAATTTGGTGAGCAGCAACTGCCCCACCCCATAAAAAGCCTTCTGGTATTTTTGCCATTTTACCAATCCTTTCTGTATTTTGTACTAGCGCTATGAACAAGTCTATTTTATAACATACTGTATCTGCTGACAATAGATATTGAGATAGAAAATAAATGTACAGTCGAACAATATTTGTTACATAAAAAAAACAAGAGTTTTCACTCCTATTTTTTTAAATAAACTTGGTAACGTAAGGATTCTAAAAAATAGACAACTGGAATCTGAGTGGTCAAATTAGTGGAACGTAGCGAGGAATCTGCGTAGGCAACTGGCATAAAGTAGGATAAATTTATATCCGATAGCTGTGATAAAGTGGAAATATCTGTATTTGTCAGACTAACAATCTTAGCATTTCTTTCTTTGAATCCCTGTACCAGAGTTAGAACTTCTTCTGTCTCACCGCTGACACTTAGAGCAATAACCAAAACATCCTCCAAATTAGAATGATGCAATTTCAGAGAATAAAATGGGTTAGTAATAGCAAAGCTAAGAATACCGATTCCAGAAAAAAGATATGAGCCATATTCTGCCAAACTTAGACTAGTACCCACCCCTAAAAAGATAACTTGTTTGGCTTGAACGATCAAGTCTGCTATCTCTGATAGTTGTTTTTTTAAAGCTTCATCTTGGACACTAGTCTGTAAAAATTGTATTGCTGGAATATCAATAGGAAAGTAGTGACGATGTTTATTTTCCTTATCTTCCGACCTTGACAAAGCATATTTTAAATCATTGTAGCTATCAAATCCCATCTTTTTCGCAAAACGAATGATGGTTGTTGTCGATAGATTTATAGATGTCGATAGCTCTCTGATAGTCATCGTAGCAACTTTATCTCTATGTTGCAATATAAAATTATACACGCTTAATTCACTATTATTTAGCCCTTTTACTTTATGATAATCAAATAAATTCATAGACACCCTTATGCTTTTGTAGTATATAGTTGTTTCATTAACATTTCAATAATAAGAATAACAGGTACCTGCGTCGTAATATTAAACCCATTTAAAAATAATTGAGGAACATGATAGGTTATGGAGCAATCAGATAGCCTTGACAATGTTGATTCCAATGTATTTGTGATGGCAATAACTGGACAACCTTTTTCCTTTAATTTTTGTACAATTTTCAATGTTTGAGAAGTCTCACCAGATTCGGATAAGGCAATGACACAAGTTTTTTCCATACTGTTTTGTAGCACTGGTTGCCAAGGATCTTCAATACACATACTAAATTTGCCAATATTTGAAAAATAGCGCGCTCCATATCGACCTAAAGTTCCAGAGGAACCAATTCCGACAAAAACAATCTGTTCAACTTTCTTTAAGATTGCCACAGCCTCCATAATCAGCTGCAAAAAAGTATCTTGCTCAGTATAATCAATGAATAGCTTCAAAGAATGATTGTTTTGATTGTTTAAAATAATTTGCTCATTTTTTAAATATTCTTTATAAGCAATCTTAAAATGGCTATATCCATCAAATCCTAGATGCTTGCAAAATCGTTGTACGGTTCCAACTGATACATGTGCAAGTTGGGCCAATTCCTTGATTGTCATAGAGGATATATTTTCATTTTCTAAAATAGTTGTATAAATAGCATTTTCTAAGTCGTTAAAACTTGCTACAACCTCATAACTAAACATATAATTCCTTTTTCTATCTCTATTGATTTGCTTACAATGTAACAAAAAACTAATAACCAAAGTGTTCCACACTAAAATAATGGAGAGCATAATGGCTATAAAACCAAGTCAGCATTAAAATCTATTAGAAAACCAGACGAATCAGATTTGTCTAACGAGACATGGTTAAGAGAAAATACTTTAAAACAGTATTGCCTTATGTCCTAGATTATATCATATTTTTGAGCATACTTTGAGTATTGTTAGTTAATTGACTTAAAAGAAACATAACAAGAGCTTATCTCTATTAAATTGTATCAATTTCAATCGCCCATTCTGGAGATATGTAAGGTGTGGACGTTTCTATTCCCACAATCTCCTTGTCAATGGAAACAAACACGTACCCACAGGGTAAATGGAAATAGAAACTGATAATTTCTAGCTATCACTTCTATTCATTCCAAAAATTTTCTCACTCTGATACTTCCCCACGCCAATACAAAAAGCCTTGCAATCAAGGCTTTTCGTTATCCCTTTCATTCAAAGGTTTCTAGGTTTTTACGAGCAGAGCAACACACTCCACGTGGTGCGTCTGCGGAAAAAGATCAACCGGCTGGACTTTCTTCAATTCATATCCCAATTCTTGGTAGAGTTTGATATCACGCGCCATGGTTGCGACATTACATGAGATATAGGCGATGCGGTTAGCTCCTGTTTGGGTACTAGCTTTGATAAAACTCTCGGTGAGTCCTTTTCTTGGTGGATCAACTAGGATAAGGCTTGGTTGAATTCCATCTTTAAGCCAATTCTTCATGGCGTTTTCAGCTGTGTCACAGACATAGTTGGCATTTGAAATATTGTTCAGTTGAGCATTCTTCTTACTATTCTCAACCGCTTCTGGAATTACTTCAACACCATAGACTTCCTTGACGTGTTTCGCAACAGAAATACCAATCGTCCCGATACCAGAATAGGCATCAATGACCACATCATCTTCTTTTAATTCAGCAAAGTCAATAGCTGTTTGATAAAGTTTTTCAGCCATTTCAGTATTGACTTGATAAAAGGCAGGGCCAGCGATTTGGTAGTCATTTCCCAACATCTGGTCAGTGATAAAATCTTGTCCATAAAGCGTACGCCATTCCTTACCAAAAATAGCATTAGTGTTCTGGTCATTGATATTTTGCATAACAGACACAATCTCTGGAAACTGCTTGATGACTTGTTCAATCAATTGGTCAACACGAAAAACTTTGGGACGAGTTGTCACCAAAATGACCATGATTTGCCCTGAATAGTGCCCACGACGCACCACAAGATTTCGAATCAAGCCAGATTGTTCCTTTTCATCATAAGGTTTCAAATCATAACGACGTAGCAAGTCACGTAGACCTACTACTACCTCATCAATCACAGAATCTTGTATAAAGAAATCTTCCAAAGGCATGAGGTCGTGGGAATTCTTACGGAAAAATCCTGTTTCCAAAACACCATTCACTCGACGAACAGGGACCTGTGCTTTGTTACGGTACTTGACTGGATTTTCCATACCTAAAGTTTCAGCAACCTCTATATCATCAATTCCAGCAATCTTATATAGACTGTCTTTGACTTGCTTGGTTTTAAACTTGAGCTGTTCTGGATAGGCAAGATGACCTAAATCCGCGATTCCTGAACGCAGGTAAGCCAAATCTAAATCTTGATTACGGTGTGGTGATTGGACAAGGTATTCTTCAACTTTCCCAAAACCAATCTTTTTATTAACCTTGAGGACACGCATAAGGATTTTTTCACTCGGTAAAGCATTCTCAACAAAAAATACCAAACCATCCACCTTGGCAACTCCTGCCCCTTCATGGGTCAAGTCAACAATCTCAACTTCTACAATATCATTTTTCTTTAACATTATTTTCTCTTTCTATTGGCCGACAAAAAAGACGGCAACGTTAGGGTTACCATCTATTATACCATGAAATTTCTTAAGAACCAAAACTCTTGAAGAAGTTGACAATGGCTTGCCAGAGGGAACTTAAGAAGTTCCCACCGTCCTCTAGCGCCTTATCAGCATCAAAGTTAAGGTTGATATTTTTAAAACTGTCGCCAGCTTGTGAAACAATACTTTGTTTAAGGTCATTTAGAGTTTTAGTGAAGTCTGTATTGCTAAGAATATCACTTTTTGAGAGATTCAAAGCAAAATTGATGATGATATTGATTTGGTTTCCTGTTATAACCTGATCAAGTTTGTAATTTTTCAAGGTATCTTCAACAATTTTACGGACATCTTCCTCTGTCAGATTTCCCTTACTTTCTTTAGCTTTGGCGAGTCCTGACTTAATATCTGCTAAGGCAACGTTTAATTTATTAGCATCATAGCCTGTTTTGTCCTTGTTTTCAGCATTGATATCGGACAAAGCCTTTAGCTCTTCTTGAGCCAAATCTTTGTTGGCTTGTGGCACCTTGGCTCCATTAGCTTCTAGCGAATAATAAATCCCTGCTAAAGCACTCTCACCTGTAACTGGAATAGGGGCTGCTACAGTGATTTTAGCATGTTCCACACCCAAGGTTACTGCTGCATTTCGGTACATATCCTGAGTCACCTTAGTGATGTTCTCTGGTGTTTCAATCTTGACCTCAAGTGGCGACTTGTCACCTAGTTTTTGAATCTTGGCTGATGAATACAATTGTAAGCTAGAGTCATTGGCCACATTCATAATCTTAGAATAGACATCAGGTGTCATGGTCTTGAGTTCTTTGGTGTCTGTTGAGGCATTGTAGCCTAGTTTTTTAAGGGTTTGATTTTTTTGATCTTCAGACAATGATGAACCTAGGACATATTCAGGTTGAACATAGGTTTCATCGATAACTTTTTGAACATCTGTTGCTGCATGGGCGCTATTCATAGCTGTTACTGCCCACAAGACCGCAGCACTGGTCAGAAAGAGTTTCTTTCTCATAGGGAATTCCCTCCTTTACCTTTTTAGAGTAATATATCTATCTTAAAGAAAACTTATAACAAAAACACCTGGATTAGCCAGATGTTGAAAAGAGAGTGAAACATTTGATGATGTAAAGGTTAAGATGAACCTGCCTAGAATAGTAATAGTTTCCTCCATTTACATAAAGTTCAGCACCGTGAAAAATGGAAATAGGGTGAATATAACTATAAGTCTTTCCAGTGGTATTACCAAGCAAGGGAGCAACAGTCTCACGAGAGTACTGTTTGGCCAGAGCCAAGGTATTTTCCTTGCCATTTTGGGCGATAAAATCGATATAGGCTGGTCCAAAATTATAGGCTTGAACAGCCGTCCAGACATCAACACCCTGCTTCTGGGCCAGATAGAGATTGTCTGTCAGAGTTTGAACGCCTTGCCGAATGCTAGAGGCGTTATCATTTATGGTGTTGGTGGAACCACTGGCAGACTCACTAGACTGCATGACGTCGCCTTCTTTTCCTTTTGTTTCGGTATAAATCATAGCGAGCACAAGCTCTTCGTTTGCTGGGGTGTCTTTTTCACTCAAGATTTCTCGCACCATGGGTTGATAGGTCATAACTTGCTTAACATCTTGGTGAATGCGGTAAGCTTTATATCCAGCAAAAAGGAAGACTGCTAGTACAAGCACTCTTCGAATTCGTTTAAACATTATTTACTTTGGATATCCTCGATATTTTTGATTAAGATAGAGTAGGTTCCATTGTCGTTTTGGATAAACTCAACAGACTCGGCGTCTTGATAGACGTTATTGGGAACGATGAGCTCAATTCCATTTGACAAGGAAAGTTTTTGATTTTCAAATTTCTTTAATTGGCGACTGGCATCAATTTCATCAAATTGAACAGGTTCTGGTACGGCTTCTTTGACTTGGTCAATAAAGCTCAAACGAGCCGTCAGATTGTTGTCAAAAAGGTCATTGGCCAGTTTCTCTGGTGACAATTCATTGCTTTCTTCTAGGTTGTTGAAAATCGCTGATTTGACCTTGGATTGAAATTGAAAATCATCTGTGTTAAAAGTCTCAGCAATGCGCTGTGCTGTTTTTTCCAATTCCTTGATAGATTTCTTAGGAGAAATCTTAGGAGCGACAGCAAGAAGATTATCTGAAAAATAGTTCAAGAAAGCCCCGTTATACTTGATTCGTTTTTCAATCAGATGGTACTTGCGACTCTGAAGATTAACCACCAAGGCCTCATCAGCCCCTGTTCCAAATCCAGGCAGGTTATTCTGAGTCAGCTTGATTGGATTATCAACTTCTCCTCCGAGGTGAGTCAAGGTCTCACGCAGGGCAATTCTCAAGAAAGCGAAATGTTCCACACCTTCTTTAGACAATTGCACAAAAATCAAGTCATTGGTCTTGAGATTTTCAGAAATGCTAAACTCCTCTTTCCAGAGATTAGCCAGTGTTACTGATGTCTCCAATAAATCGTCTGTGATGTGATTGAAGAAGGGATTTTCTTCCTCGAAAATCCCAGTCTTGGCTTCATCTGAATACACACGTTCAATTTTTTTACGCAGGTATTCTTCGATTTTTGGAGTAATATTGAGAAGCTTATCCGCTAGGAACAGCTCGGTATCATCCGGACTGAACTGGTGAATAATGGCTTTCTTAATATAAATGTCCATAAAAGTTTTAGTCCTCGTATAATGGGAAGGCATCTGTCAATTCTTTGACTGCACTTCTCACTTCTTCTAATACAGCCTCATTTTCTGCATTTTTAAGGGTTTTAATGATGAGTTCAGCCACTTTGCGACTTTCTTCTTCACCAAATCCACGTGCAGTAATGGCTGCTGCTCCGATACGAATCCCACTTGTCTTGAATGGTGACAAGGTTTCGTAAGGGATTGAATTTTTATTTAGGGTAATATTGACTTCATCCAGCAAGTTTTGAGCAACTTTTCCGTTTTCTACAACCTTAGTCACATCAACAAGGAAGAGATGGTTTTCAGTTCCACCTGAAATAATACGGAAATCAGGGTCTTGCAAGAAGACATCTGCCATAGCCTTGCTGTTCTTAATTACATTGGCAGCATATTCCTTGAAGGCTGGATCCAAAACTTCTTTGAAGGAAACAGCTTTAGCCGCCACAACGTGTTCCAAAGGACCGCCCTGAATACCTGGGAAAATAGCTGAATTGATTTTCTTAGCTAAGTCTTCATCATTGGTCAAAATCAAACCACCACGTGGTCCACGAAGGGTTTTGTGGGTCGTTGTTGTCGTGATGTGAGCGTATGGTACTGGGCTTGGGTGAAGACCAGCAGCAACCAAACCAGCGATATGAGCCATATCTACCATAAGTTTAGCCCCAACAGCGTCCGCAATTTCACGGAATTTTGAAAAGTCGATAATTTGAGAATAGGCTGAAGCACCTGCTACGATCAATTTTGGTTTTACTTCTTGAGCTTGTTTCAAGATAGCATCAAAATCCAAGAGTTCCGTTTCAGGGTCAACACTGTAAGAAACAAAGTTGTAGGTTTGACCTGAGAAACTAACTGGAGCTCCGTGGGTCAAGTGTCCACCTGCTGCCAAATCCATCCCCATAACGGTATCACCTGGCTCAATTAAGGCCATGTAAGCCGCACAGTTAGCTTGGCTTCCTGAGTGAGGTTGGACATTGGCAAATTTTGCACCGAAAATTTCTTTTGCGCGTTCAATGGCTAGAGATTCTACCACGTCTACTACATCTGTTCCACCATAATAACGGCGTCCTGGGTAGCCTTCGGCGTATTTATTCGTCAAGATAGACCCTTGAGCTGCCATAACAGCCTTGGAAACTACGTTTTCCGAAGCAATCAACTCAATGTTGTTTTGTTGTCGTTCTTCTTCTTTGGCAATAGCATTCCAGAGATCAGCATCATATGCTTTAAAATCATCTTTGTCAAAAATCATAGGTCTTCTCCTTTTATTGTGTGACTAGTCCATTAGTTTCATTTTCTTATTAGAAAATCAAACTAAAAGATGCGAATAAACCGTTTCTGCATTTTATCACAAGTATAACCAACTTTTTCATAAAATGCATGAGCACCCAGACGATGATCGGCAGAGTTTAAGCGGATAAACCCATAACCACGTCTTTTTGCTTCTTCTTCCAACCCTTGTAATAAGCTTTTACCAATACCTTGACCTTGCGCTTGAGGTGAAACTGCTAAAGCTAAAATATTAAATCCTGCTTTAGAATAAAGTGATTCATAGACCTCAGCGTGGACATATCCAAGCAAGGCATGACTAGCTTCATCCTCATAAGCAAGTAGGAAATGATGTGAATCCTGAGATAATCTAGCTAGTTGACTAGCTGTATCCTCTGGACTAAAAGAATAACCCAAAGCCTCTTGGTTAATTTCACAAATGGCTTTCACATCAGTTTCTCTTAAATCTCTTAGCATCTCATTCCTCCTCAAAAGAAATCTCTGGCAACCGAGCAAGAATATCTTCTCGCTTAATCGCCCCTTGGCGTAAGATTTTCACCTTGTCTCCCGACAAATCCAAAATAGTTGAATCCTGTCCAGTTAGAAATGCATCGTCTTCTAGACCCAGAACCTCTTGGTCAAAATCCTTCAGAATTTGTTCAAAGGTCACGCCACTTGCCTGACCTGAGATATTGGCAGACGGTCCAATCAAGGGACCCGTCTCTCGAATCAAATCAAGGGTAATGGGATGACTAGGCATCCGAAATCCAACAGTCGCAAGGCCAGAATTGACCCAATAGGGAACTCTGTCATTAGCTTCGAGAATAATAGTCAAGGGACCTGGTAAAAAGGTCTCTACAAGTTTTTGAAGATAAGTTGGCTGATTCTTAGAAAAGTTCAAGATGTCCTTTAGAGAGGCGATATTGAGATTGAGTGCCTTATCTCTAGGACGACGTTTGAGTTGGTAAACATGGTTAACTGCTTCTTCGTCTAGAGCCTTTGCAAAGAGACCGTAAACTGTCTCCGTAGGTAAGACAACTGCACCACCCTTTTCTAACTCTTGTCTAATCCTGTCTATCATCAATCACGACCATCCTATCTTGACCAAATTGATCCTTAAGCGTTCTTACACGTTTTTCAGGAAGATGCTTCCTAAAAAGTTCAGGAACACTTTGACCTTGCTTGTATCCAATTTCAAGGTAAATCTTACCACCATCTTTGAGATAGTCTTTTGCATCTTCCGCAATTCTACGGTAAATAGCTAGGCCATCCTCGTCTGCAAAGAGAGCTAGATGAGGCTCCGAATGCAAAACATTCAAGCCAACCTCTGACTCATCTTCACGAGAGATATAGGGTGGATTGGAAACAATTATATCATATTTTTCAGAAATTTCTGTAAAACAGTCAGATTTTTTTAAAAATATTTGAAGATTTTGATTTTTAGCATTTTCGTTAGCTAAATCTAAAGCATCTTGGGAAATATCTGCTGCTGTCACTGACCAATCTGGTCTATTTTTTGCTAGAGCGAGAGCAATAGCTCCACTACCTGTCCCGATATCTAGGACCTTAAGATTTTCTTCAGAATTTTCAGCCAGGATAAGCTCGACTAATTCCTCTGTCTCTGGACGGGGAATCAAAACCCGCTCATCAACTTTTAACTGCATTCCATAAAAATCTGCCTGTCCGATGATATACTGTGCTGGTTTATGATCTACTAACTGTTGAAAAATTCCTTTTACAAATTGTTTTTCTTCCTCTGTTACCTCTTTCTGGAGGGCAAAAACAAAATCTGTGAAAGGAAGATTTTTCAGGCCACGATAGACAAAAGAGAGGCTTTCAGCTTCCTCTCCTTGTCTTATCAACTCTTCTTCAAAATCTGAAAATAATTGAGCTAATATCATTATTTATTTAATTCTTCTAATTTTTGTGTTTGGTCATAGAGCACCAAAGCATCCACAACCTCATCCAATTTACCAGACAAAATAGTATCTAGTTTTTGGAGAGTCAAGCCGATACGGTGGTCTGTGACACGGTTTTGTGGGAAGTTATAAGTACGAATACGTTCTGAACGGTCACCAGTACCGATTGTTGATTTACGCTCAGCGTCTTGTTCATCCTGAGCAATTTGTGCAAAGTGGTCAGCAACACGCGCACGGATGATTTTCATGGCTTTCTCACGGTTCTTCTGCTGGGTACGTTCTTCCTGCATCTCAACTTTAATATTGGTTGGCAAGTGAACGATACGAACGGCTGTCGCAACCTTGTTGACGTTCTGTCCACCAGCACCAGAGGCGTGATAGATGTCGACACGAAGGTCTTTTGGATCAATGTCGTATTCAACCTCTTCAACTTCTGGCATAACAAGAACTGTCGCTGTCGAAGTATGAACACGGCCTTGGCTTTCTGTCACAGGGACACGTTGCACACGGTGGGCACCTGATTCGTACTTGAGTTTAGAGTAAACCGACTGACCAGAAACCATAGCAACCACTTCTTTAAAACCACCGACACCGTTCATAGAGGCTTCCATGACTTCAAAGCGCCAACCTTGGGCTTCCGCATACTTTTGGTACATAGTTAGCAAATCTCCAGCGAAAAGTGCCGCTTCGTCTCCACCAGCTGCTCCACGGATTTCAAGGATGATATTCTTGTCATCGTTTGGATCCTTTGGAAGGAGCAAAATTTTCAGTTTTTCTTCATATTCTTCTTTTTCAGCCTTGGCATCTTTGAGTTCTTGCTTGGCCATTTCTTCCAAGTCCGCATCTCCGCCTGATTCCTTAATCATCTCTTCGGCATCGACGATATTTTGAAGGACTTGTTTATACTCACGGTAGGCTATTACGGTGTCACGATTGGAAGCTTCTTCTTTTGAAAGCTCCATAAAACGCTTGGTGTCTGAAACGACATCAGGGTCACTCAGCAATTCTCCTAGTTCTTCATAACGGTCTTCTACAGCTTGTAGTTGATCATAGATGTTCATTTTTCTTCATTCTCCTTATTGATTTCAGGGGCAAAATAATGTTTACGGCAAACCGAGATATAGGTTTCATTACCACCAATCTGGATCTGTTCTCCATCGTAAACGGGCAGTCCATCCTGTGTTCGCAACACCATGGTCGCCTTTTTCTTGCAATACTGACAGATGGTCTTGATTTCGTCAATCTTGTCTGCTAAAAGCAAGAGATATTTGGAACCTTCGAACAATTCATTGCGAAAGTCATTTTTCAAGCCAAAAGCCATGACGGGTATGTCTAACTCGTCCACAACACGAGCTAGGTCGTAAACATGGTGGCGTTTAAGAAACTGGGCTTCATCGACCAAAACACAATAAGGTTTTTCTGGTAGGTCTCGGATATAGCCAAAGATATCCGTTGTTTCCTCAATCGCAAGGGCAGGGCGTTTCATGCCAATTCGACTCGACACATAGCCAACACCGTCACGCGTATCCAGAGCCGAGGTCATAATGACAACACCTTTTCCTTGCTCCTCGTAGTTATAGGCCACTTTGAGAATCTCAATCGTTTTACCAGAGTTCATGGTCCCATAACGATAATACAACTGTGCCATGTTTCTTGCTTCACGTCCATTTCTAAATTTTTGCTACATTCTAGTATATCATAATTTTCTGAAGCTTTAAACGGCAAAATGTGGTAAAATGGAAGAAATCAAAACTAGTGGAGGAAGCTATTATGCCATTTGTACGCATCGATTTATTTGAAGGACGCACGCTCGAGCAAAAGAAAGCTCTTGCTAAGGAAGTAACGGAAGCAGTTGTCCGCAACACTGGAGCCCCTCAATCTGCTGTCCATGTCATCATCAACGACATGCCAGAAGGAACTTACTTCCCACAAGGGGAAATGCGTACTAAATAAGCTAGCTTAAGCAGAATTGCTTAGACTTTTTCAATCTCCAAGTAGCATCCATTGAAGAAATAGTTCAAATTTGTTACAATTTGAAAAGAGACTTGGAAAAATTTCCAAGAAAAGAGTTATTGATTAAAGGAAACATTATGATTACACGAGAATTTGATACCATCGCTGCTATCTCTACTCCACTAGGTGAAGGGGCTATTGGTATTGTCCGCTTGAGCGGAACAGAAAGTTTTGCTATTGCGCAAAAGATTTTTAAAGGAAAATACTTGAGTCAGGTTGCTAGCCATACACTTAACTACGGTCACATCGTTGACCCTCAAAATGGTAAGGTCATGGACGAGGTTATGGTTGGAGCCATGAAGTCTCCAAAAACCTTCACTCGTGAAGATATTATCGAGATTAACACTCACGGTGGGATTGCGGTGACCAATGAGATTCTCCAGCTAGCTATCCGTGAAGGAGCTCGGTTGGCAGAACCTGGTGAATTTACCAAACGTGCCTTCCTAAATGGACGTGTTGACTTGACTCAGGCTGAAGCCGTTATGGACATCATCCGTGCTAAGACAGACAAGGCTATGAACATTGCAGTTAAACAATTAGACGGCTCACTTTCTGACCTTATTAACAATATCCGTCAAGAAATCCTTAACACACTTGCCCAAGTCGAGGTCAATATCGACTATCCTGAGTATGACGATGTTGAAGAAGCGACTACTGCTGTGGTCCGAGAAAAGACAATGGAGTTTGAACAATTACTAACCAATCTCCTTAGAACAGCCCGTCGCGGTAAAATCCTTCGTGAAGGAATTTCCACTGCCATCATCGGACGCCCCAACGTTGGGAAATCAAGCCTTCTCAACAACCTCTTACGTGAAGATAAGGCAATCGTAACCGATATTGCTGGTACGACACGTGATGTCATTGAAGAATACGTCAACATCAACGGTGTTCCCCTAAAATTGATTGACACAGCTGGTATTCGTGAAACGGATGATATCGTTGAACAAATCGGTGTCGAGCGTTCGAAAAAAGCCCTCAAGGAAGCTGACCTAGTACTACTAGTGTTAAATGCTAGTGAACCACTAACCGCCCAAGACCGCCAACTCCTAGAAATCAGCCAAGAAACCAACCGAATTATTCTCCTTAACAAAACTGACCTGCCAGAAGTTATTGAAACCTCTGAACTTCCAGAAGATGTCATTCGCATTTCAGTCCTTAAAAATCAAAATATCGATAAGATTGAAGAGCGAATCAACAACCTCTTCTTTGAAAATGCTGGTTTGGTTGAGCAAGATGCTACTTACTTGTCAAATGCCCGTCACATTTCCTTGATTGAGAAGGCCGTTGAAAGTTTGCAAGCTGTTAATGAAGGTCTTGAACTGGGGATGCCTGTTGACTTGCTTCAAGTTGACTTGACCCGTACTTGGGAAATCCTCGGAGAAATCACTGGAGATGCGGCTCCTGATGAACTCATTACCCAACTTTTTAGCCAATTCTGTTTAGGAAAATAAGAAAAATCCATGATCCTTCATTCGGTCATGGATTTTATTGTCTTATTAGTAATCTGGTCTTAAGACACCTGTTACAGTTGCCTTGGTCGCTTCGTAGTCGCCATCTACGACGACTTTGATAATGCGTTTGGCATCTTCTTCTGGTGCTGGAACTAGAGGTAATCGAGTTGGGCCAGCTTCAAATCCCATATAGTTCAAAACTGCCTTAACTGGAGCAGGACTTGGATAAGAGAAGAGGGCATTGACTTTAGGAATGAATTTACGCTGAATAGCTGCAGCTTTCTTCATATCACTTTCTGCAATAGCAGTAAACATCTCGTGCATTTCATCCCCATTTGTATGGGATGCAACAGAAATAACCCCATCCGCACCAAGGTTCATGGCATGGAAAGCATCTCCATCCTCACCTGTATAAATCAAGAATTCTTCAGGCTTGTGCTCAATTAAGTAAGCCATATTGGCCAAGCTGGTACATTCTTTGACACCAATAATATTTGGATGATCAGCCAAACGAAGCATGGTTTCTGGAGTCAATTCGACAACCACACGACCTGGAATGTTATAGATAATAATAGGCAGGTCAGAAGCATCTGCAATGGCCTTAAAGTGCTGATACATTCCTTCTTGAGAAGGTTTATTGTAGTAAGGTACAATAGCAAGCCCAGCAGCAAAACCGCCGAATTCCGCGACTTCTTTGACAAACTCGATAGAGTCACGCGTATCATTGGTACCAACACCCGCAATCAAAGGAACGCGTCCATTGACAATCTTTTGTACAGCCGCAAACAACTCCAACTCTTCATCGTGAGTCAAGGTTGGACTCTCAGCAGTGGTCCCTGCGAGAAGAATTCCATCCGTATGATGAGCCAACAAATGCTCAATCAAGGCTGGAATAGCATCAAAGTTGATGGAACCATCCTGATGGAAGGGGGTAATAAAGGCTGTGATGATTTTACACTCTTTTAAATCTTGATAAGACATGAAAACACCTCTCTATTTCAAAGAAGGAGTTCATCTGAACTCCTAAACGATATGACTATTTTAATTCAAATTTCAATTCAGCTGTTGGACGAACCAAGCCACGTTCATGAAGAGTTTCAGCAATCTGAACTGAGTTCCAAGCAGCACCTTTGAGCAGGTTGTCTGAAACAACCCACATGTGGATTCCTTTTTCAGCATCCAAGTCTTTACGGATACGACCAACAAAGGTATCACGCGAACCAACTGCATTGATAGCTTGAGGATAAATTTGATGAGCTACATCATCTTCAAGAACAGCACCCGGGAAGGCTGCGATAGCTGCTTTGACTTCTTCGATTGGAGCCACTTCTTTTGTTTCGATATAAACAGACTCAGAGTGAGCTGATAAGACTGGAATACGAACACATGTTGCTGAAACGGCAATACTATCATCTTCCATGATTTTCTTAGTTTCCTTAGTCATCTTCATCTCTTCATAAGTGTAATCATTGTCAGTGAAGACATCAATTTGTGGAAGAGCATTGAAGGCGATAGGATAATGTTTCTTGTCACCACCTGAAGGCAAGATTTCGGCATGCAAATCACGTGGGGTTACACCATCATTCAAGACTTCACGAAGTTCACGTTGTGTCTCAAGAATTGCTCCCATACCAGCACCTGAAACTGCTTGGTAAGTTGAAACAATGATACGGTCCAAGCCCCATTTTTGGCGAACTGGCTCAAGAGCCACCATCATTTGAATTGTTGAACAGTTAGGGCAGGCAATGATCCCATTGTGGGCATCAAGTGCGTGAGCATTGACCTCTGGAACAACCAAAGGAACGTCTGGATTTTGACGGAAGTAAGATGTATTATCTACTACTACCGCTCCAGCTTTCACTGCGTATGGTGCATACTTAGCTGATGTAGAACCACCTGCTGAAAAGAGAGCAATATCAACTCCTTCAAAAGCTGTTTCAGTCGTTTCTTCAATCGTAATATCTTGATCTTTAAATTTCAAAGTCTTGCCTGCTGAACGTGCAGAAGCAAGTAAACGAATTTTATCGATTGGAAGTGTTGATTCTTCCAACATTTTTATCATCTGAGCACCGACAGCACCTGTCGCGCCGACTACAGCAACTGTATATCCCATAAATAACCTCTTTCGGAATTTTCTAAAAATTTCTATAATAGAAGTATTATACTACTTTTTCCATGAATTGCAAAGCTTTTTCATCATTTTTTGGAAAATAAAAATCCCCAGTCGTTAGACTAGGGACTAAGAGGCATCTTCATGTGATGAGCAGGTTCACACAACTCATCAAGGTCCGCTCCTGCGTTATGACCTCCTTATGCTCAATAGTAGTCCGAAGACTACCTATCGACTCATCGCATATTCTATATTACTAGAGATACTTGATTTTGTCAATAAGAAATTTTTTCGATCGAGTATAACAAAAAACTCTCGTATTCAAGAGTTTCCCTATACATATCATGCTAATTGCCGGGATTGAACCGGCGACCTCATCCTTACCATGGATGCGCTCTGCCAACTGAGCTAAATCAGCTTACTTAAGTAAGTATACTATAATCAGAAAAACTTGTCAAGTTTTCTTAGAAATTTTCCATAAGAAAAAGCCAGGTAAAGGCTACCTAGCTTGTCCTGTTCTATTTGCTTAAATCGATTCGACGACCAATTTTACCAATGATAATCGCTCCAATAATCAATGAGGCAAATTCACCAATTCCTGTTGTAAACCAAGTAAGGAAAAATGGTAATTCTGCTACAATATTTAACTCTGCAGCGATGGTAAACATGGAAATTGAAAAGAGGATTGAAAAGAAGAAATGATCTTTTCGAATCAATCCGTTAAAGAGGTAATCCTTGCTATATTTTGCAAAAAGCCAAACACCTAAACTGAGGAATACCAAGGTTGATCCGCCACCAACAAAGACATCTAGTAGTCCGAAGCTAAAGAAATTAGCAATCATACAACCGATAGTAACTCCGATGATGTACTTGGGATTGTAAAAAGCCATAAAGTTCATCATTTCTGAAATACGAAACTGATAAGCACCATAGCTGATGGCATTTAGGGGCGGTGTGACAGTCAAAACGACATAAATAGCAGCAACGATTGCAATATCTGCAACATCACGAATAGTTAATTTTTTCATTTTTTCTCCTTTGGCGGTTATCCGCGTGTAATATGCTTGGTGAAAGAAGCTAAGCACCAAGGGTTGCTTTATTCAACCTTACTAGTATAGCACAATAGCCTGCTTTATGCTATACTTAAAGCATGAAAAAACCTATTCAAAAATTTTTTAACAATGAAATCTTAGCCTATCTCTTTTTTGGCCTTGCAACAACTCTAGTTTCGATTCTCTCGCGATTGGTCATTTATCAACTAACTCATCAGGAACTTCTTGCTACGGCCTTGGCAAATATATTTGGTATCCTATTTGCCTTTATCACAAATGATAGGCTTGTATTTAAGCAAGCAAGGAAGAATCGGCTTATCCGTTTAGTGAAATTTTTTCTTGCCCGCCTTTCTACTTTTCTGTTAGACTTGTTTTTAACTTTTCTCTTTGTAACTCAATTCCCTCATATCATAGGGCAATTTGTAAACGAAAATCCTGATAAGGTAAATGCAATTGAAACAATAATTGCACAAATACTCATTATTATCATCAATTATATCTTGAGCAAGATCTATATTTTTAGAAAATAATGCTCCATTTATGAGCCTTTTAATTGCCTTCTATAATGATTTAGGATACAATGAAACACGAAACATTGAAAGGAAAACAGTATGTTAAAAAATCTAAAATCGTTCTTGCTTCGAGGAAATGTTATTGACCTTGCTGTCGGTGTTGTCATTGCCTCTGCTTTTGGTGCTATCGTTACTTCACTTGTAAACGACATTATCACTCCTCTTATTTTAAATCCCGCTTTGAAAGCTGCTAAAGTCGAACGTATCGCTCAACTTTCTTGGCATGGAGTCGGCTATGGTAACTTTTTAAGTGCTATTATCAATTTTATCTTTGTGGGTACCGCCCTCTTCTTTATTATCAAGGGTATTGAAAAAGCACAGAAACTGACTGGTATAAAGGAAGAAAAAACTGACGAAAAAAAACCAACCGAATTGGAAGTCCTTCAAGAAATCAAAGCCCTTCTTGAGAAAAAATAATCGATTAAAAGGATCTAGCACAAAGCTAAATCCTTTTTCTTTACTCTTTGGGCAACTTGCCTGCTTTTTCTAGCATCTTCTTGATAAGATAAGGCATCTTAACATTCTCCCGCCCTTTTTTCTCAATCAGTTTTTTCACAAATTCCGGCATTTGTAAATCTTGAGATTCAGCCAAAATGTTTTTCGTCTCGTCTGAAGGAACTAACTCATCAAAGGTCTCTTCTTCTGGGAGAAATTCCTTAAACTCTTGATGTTCATTGGCTCTAACTGTATTGACCAAGGCATCAATCAAGCGAGAATCTGTATTTGGCATTGGTGGACGATGGTAGTTTACCCCAAATTCCTGACACAAGTCATAACATTCCACATCATTATCAAACAAGACTTCAATGTGCTCACTGATAAAGCTGATTGGAACAAAAATATAATGGTCTGGATGTTCTGTCTGTTCTCTGAGATACTCCAAAACATCTGGCTTAATCCATGGAATCCCAATATCACTCTCACTTTGCCAGGTATTTGTATATTGATCGGAACTCAAACCTAGTTTTTCAGCAACTAACTTGCTATTTTCGAAAATTTGATCGATATAAGGATCTCCAAAATCCAAGGCAAAAATGGGCACACTATGGGCTGAAAAGATGACTTTAAAGCTATCCTGCTTTACTTCTTCTTTTAAAATTTTAGCAATTTCATCTGCCCAATAGTTTAAAAGTGCTTCTCCCTGATACCAGTCCTTAATGACCAAAAATTGAATTTGTTTGCTTTCTAAAAATTTTTCATAGCCCATGACAGAGTAGAAAGAATAATGAGGCTCCAAAATCAAACAAATACACTGTTCAATTCCGTCTGCTTCCATTTGACCGATCACATCTGGAATAAAGGGACTGGAAAACTTATTAGCAAAGTAGACACTGTATTCATTCCCCAGCCTAGCTTCTACCAAGGCAACCTCTTGACGGGTAATTTTTTGCAGAGGCGTGCCTCCAATTCGTACATAATTATCATAGAGAGTCTGAATCTCGTGGTCTTGAGGTCTCACTCCACGACGAATATTTGTGAAAAAATCAGCTACACCTTCAAAGGTAATCTCTTCTGGCGAACCGAAGGTCATCATTAAAATTGCTTTTTTCATAATCGCTTCCTTGTGATGTTTTTATCAAGTTTATTTTATCATGAATCCACTGATAAGTAAACGCTAACATAGCAGATTGCCCTAACTTCTGTCTTTTGTTTTTCTCTTCTTTCTATGATACAATGAAAAAAATAAATTCAAAAGGAGTTTTTTATGACTTATCCAAATCTCTTGGACCGCTTCTTAACCTACGTTAAGGTCAACACGCGCTCTGATGAACACTCTACTACTACTCCAAGTACACAGAGTCAGGTTGACTTCGCAACAAATGTCCTAATTCCTGAAATGAAACGTGTTGGACTGCAAAATGTTTACTATCTACCGAATGGTTTTGCTATTGGAACCTTGCCAGCCAATGATCCATCTTTAACACGTAAGATTGGCTTCATCTCCCACATGGATACTGCTGATTTTAATGCTGAAGGAGTCAATCCACAGGTAATTGAAAACTACGATGGTGGTGTGATTGAACTTGGAAATTCTGGTTTTAAACTGGATCCAGCCGACTTCAAGAGTCTTGAGAAATATCCAGGCCAAACGCTCATTACAACTGATGGAACAACCTTGCTAGGTGCTGATGACAAGTCTGGTATTGCTGAGATTATGACAGCTATTGAATATCTGACTGCTCATCCTGAAATCAAACACTGTGAGATTCGTGTTGGTTTTGGTCCAGATGAGGAAATCGGTGTTGGTGCTAATAAATTTGATGCAGAAGATTTTGATGTGGATTTTGCCTACACTGTTGATGGTGGTCCACTAGGTGAACTTCAGTACGAGACTTTCTCAGCCGCTGGTGCTGAATTGCATTTCCAAGGCCGTAATGTCCACCCTGGTACTGCCAAAGGGCAGATGGTCAATGCCCTTCAGCTAGCAATTGATTTTCATAATCAACTTCCAGAAAATGACCGACCTGAGTTAACTGAAGGTTACCAAGGTTTTTACCATCTAATGGATGTGACAGGTAGTGTTGAGGAGGCGCGTGCAAGCTACATCATTCGTGATTTTGAAAAAGATGCCTTTGAAGCGCGTAAAGCATCCATGCAATCTATCGCTGATAAGATGAATCAAGAACTTGGGAGCAACCGTGTCACTCTCAACTTGACAGACCAGTACTACAATATGAAAGAAGTCATTGAAAAAGATATGACTCCAATTACCGTTGCTAAAGCCGTTATGGAAGATCTAGGTATCACGCCTATTATCGAACCAATCCGGGGTGGAACAGACGGCTCTAAGATTTCCTTTATGGGAATCCCAACTCCGAATATCTTTGCAGGTGGCGAAAATATGCACGGACGTTTTGAATACGTTAGCCTTCAGACTATGGAACGTGCAGTTGATACCATCATTGGCATCGTAGCTTATAAAGGCTAAAAAGACGAGGTGGCTCAGCTACTTCGCCTTTCTGTTTATTCTACTGCTTTTTCTTGATTACCAGTGCTTGTTGTAGATTCAGTTGATCCCTTTTCTGAAGTTAATTCAGCAGGTTTAGAATCTCTTGTGTTGCTTGCTTTGTTTTCGTCGCTAGCAGTTTCGCTGTTAGATTCTGTAGTTGCGTTTGGTTGGTTCTCAGCACTGGTGTTATCACCATTTGCTTCAGCATTTCTTGCTGGACTTGTTTCTTCACTTGCGCTAGCTTTTGACTGGATTTGGTGATTCAAAACTAGAATAGCTTTTGTCAATTCAAGTAAAGCTGCTTTGTCTTTACTCTTAGCAGAAAGTTGATCTAGTAATGCATCCACTTTATCAAAGTCCTCATCAGAACCATTATTACTTTCTAAATAAGAGTGAAGCGACATGAGAATATCGTAGAGTTTTTGATAGAGTACAAGTGTCTGAGAATCTTGCTCAGCATTTTCCTTTTCTTGTTGAAGGGCGCTAGCGATACGAGTCAAAACATCTTTTACCTGACTGTTTACTTCATCCAAGTCTGCATCAGCCTTGTTTGTGGCAGCTTTTAGATTTTCTACTTCTTCTGCCAAGGATTGTCTGATTCCTTCTTCATGGATTTGTTCCAAGAGTTGATTTGCCTTGTTCAAAAGACTTTCTACTTCTTCCTTGCTGACATGATTGACATATTCTTCTTTTTTAAGATCAGGATAAAGATCTTTAAAAAATTCATAAATCGCTTGCTTAGCAGATTGGTTATCAACTTTTTCTTTATCTAAAACTGTTTCATTTACTTTTGCAGTAGCTGGCTGATTTTTCAAAGCCTCTTCTACTTCTTGTTTTGTTTGGTAAATGCTTGGGAACAGTTTATTCAAGTCCACAGCCTTACGGAAGGATTGAGATTGATATAAAGTAAAAGTCAAATTATCTACTTTATTACGAAGCTCATCACTTAAACGACCATCGTTTACATGCTCATAGAAGTACTTGATGTATTCCACTGTTGTATCGCCAGTACGGTCATTAAAGTCTTGAAGAGCTTGAAGTTGTGATTCAACCGCTGCTAAAGCAGCCTCATCTTTAGCCAACTTAGCCTCTTGGAGTCGAACGAGAAGGTCTTTCTTAGGAAGTCCATAAGTATCTGTATCTAGCGTATTGATTTTATCAATCAAGGCCTGATATTTCTTATCTAAAGCACTTGTTTCAACAGGTTTGACACTTTCATCAATATGGATATATTGCTTATCAAAGAGGTCAAGTGTTTTTAGATAACCTGCTGTAGAGTTAGTTGCTAGTTTCTTCATATTTTCAGTAAACTGACCTAAAACTAACTCAATCTGTCTTTGTTTGATTGGATCGTCTTTATAGACGTTTCGACTTTCAGCAAGAAGTTGATCTACTTTTGCCAAGACTGCCTTCTCATCAAAAGTTCCAGGTTGATAGTTGGATTGCAGGGCTGGAATTTTGTTTTTCAAGGCTACTTCATAGCCCTTAGTTTGAACCTTGATGTAGTGATTGTGGTCTCCATGACTCATGACAAAACCTGATTCATCTTCAGCGATAATACGATTAGCATCAAATCCGTATCCATCTTCTTCATGTTTCTCATGTGAAGTTCCTGGATTGATTGGAAGAGATGGAGAAGGTGTTGCTAGACTATTGTTTGGAAGAGTCGGTTGCCCAATTTGATTTGATTTTGGAATGTAATGGAAATGATCACCATGTCTTACAATATAAGCTATAGCCGTTTCTTCAATGATATCTTTTGGATTAAAAATATAACCATCAGATACTGAAGAGAGCTCCTTACTTGTCGTTAAAGAAGAAGGATTGCTTGAAAGACTGCCTAGACTAGACACTACTTCATTAGGTTTTGCATTTGTAGAAACTGTAGAACCAGTTCCACTGATAGACACCATTCTGGCAATCTTTTCTTCTAAGGCAGAAAGCTTGCTGTAAGGAATAAAGTGGTAATGGTCGCCATGCGGAATCGCAACTCCATTTGGTGTAAGACTGATAATCTTAGCAGGGTCAAAGACCAGGCCATCTGATTCACTGTAACGTTGGGCGCTAGGTGAATCATAGAGTTCCTTCAAAAGACTCTGGAGATTTTCAGATTTATTTGCTGGCTTGCTAGTTGATCCTTTTGCTACAGATTGCGTATTATTGTCACTAGCTGTTGAAGAATAGCTTAACTGACTCGGTTGCATATTTTTTCCAGCCAGATGTGCTTTAGCTGCTGCTAATTCACTAGCAGATAAATCGCTTTTGGGAATGTAGTGATAGTGACCTCCATGAGGAACGATATAAGCATTACCCGTATCTTCGATAATATCAGCTGGATTAAAGACATAGCCATCATTTGTCGTATATCGTCCCTGAGACCTTGCTACAGCAACATCAGAGCTGACCTTCTCCTTATCTTTGACATGTTCTTGTTTTTGACGATTGATTTCATCTTTGGTTCGAACATTATCAGCATGAGCTACATCTTTCAGGTAGACATAATATTTTCCATCGACCTTGATGATACAACCATCCTTGACTTCATTGACAATATCAGCGTCTTTAAGTTGATAGTTTGGATCCTTCATCAAGAGTTCTTCACTAAAGAGGGCATCATAAGGAACTTTCCCATTATAGTAATGATAGTAGTCACCGTGTGACGTTACATAGCCCTGACCTGTAATTTTGATTACAATTTGCTCAGCCTGAATTCCTTCTTTCTGGCTAACCTGGTCTGGTGTCAAGTTTTCACTTTTCTGACTTGACTGGCTGCCATCCACATAAGAGACACGATTATTGTCCTTATTTTCCTGCGAACGATGCTGGTTTTGTCCATAGGCACATAGACTCAAGGATACGATAACAGCTGATCCAGCTGCTATATATTTTTTACTGAATTTCATAAATCCCTCATTTCAATAAATGATGAAACTTTTTCTTAACTTCTTTTTTCTCGGTTAAACAATTTTTCTAAACCGCTTATTTAACCATTTAATTAACCAGTAAATAGTTTACTATTTAAAATTATAGAGAAATGAAATAAGAATAGGACAAATTGATCAGGACAGTCAAATCAATTTCTAACAATATTTTAGAAGTCAAGGTGTACTATTCTAGATTCAATCTATTATACTTCTGTCAAGTTTCTGTTACTTTCTTCTAAAAAAGAGAAGCAACACGAAAGGTTACTTCTCCATAAAATATGCTTCATTCTTTTTACTACTGTATAGGAGTCGGTTGACTCTCTTTTAACAAAGCCAAGAGCCTATCTAATTCTGCTGAAATAGTGTTACTGTCTTTCGTTCCGAAAAGAAGACTGCTGTTTAGACCAGACAATGTCTCCATAGCATTTTGGCGAGTACGAGAATCTGTTACTTTTTCTAGCAAGGTCTCCGCCTCTGCTATCTTAACGTCAATAACAGAACGCTCTACTTGTGGAACTTCATCCTCATCTGTAGTATCTTCAGCTTCTTCCTCTGTCTCTTCCGCATCAGTGCTTGGTCTATAAAGATTATCTGCTGAAGGATTTAAACCAGCGTGATTCTCTTTTTCATCAGATTCAGAATGAGTTGGCTCACTTACTTCATCATGTTCCTTATCTTCATCAGGTTTACCGTTTTGGTCTGCCTTATTTTTACGAACATGGTCGCTAGCATTACCCCAACCATTATCTGAATGAGGACGTTGGTCAGGATGTTCAACGTAGTATTTCACTGTCGCAAATAAATCTTCTAAGGTATAGCCTTCAGGAGCTGAGTAAAGTCCTTCATCAAACCATGCAAACTTAAGGTTATGATAGTGATCAAAGTGAGGAATTATAAAGTGACCATTTTGTACAGCTACAGTATACTGTAAATGATTCGGTATTTTTTCTAATGGTACCTTTTTCTCAGCTTTTACGCGGTTATAGATAGCTTCTGTCCCTGTTGCCTCTGGTTTTGCTTCTGTTGCTTCAGTAGAATTTGGAGCTTGTAAGCCTTTTTCTTTAGCATAAGCCTGAGCTGCTGCTCTTTCAGCTTCAGATAAGCTGTCTTTTTTAATCCAGTGGCTATGGTTCAAGTGTGGAGTGACGTAGGCATTTCCTTCATCACTTTCAATATCATGCTCATCAAAGATATAGCCATCCTCTGTTGTATATTTACCTGCTAATTTCGCTAATTTAATTTCATCGTCTGTATAGGCAATTTGAGCATTTGGTTTGCCAAGTCGCTCTGGATGGGTAATTGGTGCTAGGAATGCCAATAAATCATCTACCAATTTTACTTTATTAGAAGATTCATCATTCAAGCGCTCTGCTAATTTGTCTAAAGTTTGGAAATCAGAAACGCGACCTTTATTTTCAGACAAGGCTTTATGAGCCTGGGTTAACAGATTGTAGGCTTTATCATAAAATTCTTGGTCACGAGAAGCGACATTTTCTTTTTTAGCAACTAGAGCATGTGTCTCTTGAGTTTTCTTAGACAAGAGATTTTCAATAGCATCAATCTTATCCTTAGCCAAGTCTTTAGCAAAAACATAGTGACTGACACCAGCAATTTCCACAACATATCCTTCCCCAACTTTTCTAACAACCTGTTCTACTGTAAAATCAGTTTGTTTTTTCTCAGTTGATGGTTGAGCTTGCGGTTTTGGTGCTGGTTTCAAATAATTCATTCCCGGCAAGACTGCACCATTTTGTCCCTTAATAGCTATCATACGAGCCAATTTTTCTTCCAAAGGTGACATTTGTGAATAAGGGATAAAGTGATAATGGTCTCCGTGCGGTACAGCAACACCATTAGCTGTACGATTTGTTATTTGTGCCGGGTCAAATACTAGTCCATCCGATTCTACATGGCGTTCTGATAAGGGTTTAGCATACAATTCACGTAAAAGGCTTGGAATGTCTTCCCCTTGATTTTGATGATAAGTTGGAGTGACAGTCAAATTGTGGTTCTCTGACAAGCTTGGTTGAGCTGGATTTGCATTATGACTAGAACTTGAAGAAGGACGAGACCCCTGCTTCCCATTCCAATAGGCTTGGGCTGCAGCCAATTCTCCTGCAGACAAATCACTCTTAGGAATATAGTGAAAATGATTTCCATGCGGTACAACAAAAGCGTCACCTGTATCTTCAATCACATCTGTTGGACTAAAGACATACCCATCATCCGTTGTATAGGCTCCTCCAGTTGCTCTATTCGGTGCCTGCGTATTGAGATTAAAGTTTGCTTTAATGGCTGAACTTGGTTTCGCAGGACTGCTTGGTTTCGTATTATCAGAATGCTTTTGAACTGGCTGACCTCCAATTGGTAGATTTCGAGCCAATTTTTCTTCCAAGGCAGACATTTGCGAATAAGGAATGAAATGGAAATGATCTCCGTGAGGTACTGCCACACCATTTGCAGTACGTTTTGTAATCTGTGCTGGGTCAAATACTAATCCATCAGACTCCACATGACGTTGGCTAAGTGGCAAAGCGTACAATTCTTGAAGGAGACTAGCTAAATCCTCATTTTGACTCTCAGGAGTTGTTGTAAGATTTTGAGGAGTTTCAGATGGACTCGTTCTCACACTAGATCTTGTTTCTCCCCTGCTAGAACGATATTCAACCGTACTTAATTGACCGCCTTTTCCAGATAAGAAGGCTTGGGCAGCAGCTAATTCACTGGCAGACAAATCACTCTTAGGAATATAGTGGAAGTGATTGCCATGAGGAACAATATAGGCATCGCCTGTATCTTCAATGATATCAGAGGCATTAAAGATATAACCATCATCCGTTGTATAACGTCCTTGGGCTCTGGCTGCAACTACCGCCTGATTGTTTGAACCGCCACCGTGATTACTACTATGTTCCTGCTTCTGACGTTTAATCTCTTCTTTTGTCCGAATATTATCCGCATGGGCCGCATCTTTAAGGTAAACATAGTATTTACCGTTTACCTTAATGACATAACCACCCTTGATTTCATTGACAATGTCTGAATCCTTCAACTGATAATTCGAATCTTTCATGAGGAGCTCTTCACTGATGATGGCATCATAAGGAACCTTGCCATTATAGTAATGATAATGGTCTCCATGAGAAGTCACATAACCTTGATCCGTAATCTTGATAACAATTTGTTCAGCATTGATTCCCTCTCTCTTACTGACTTCATCTGGTGTTAAGTTCTCTGCCTTTTGACCAGCCTGATTACCATCTATATAAGCAACTCGATTAGACTCTTTCTTAGCCTGACCAGCTTGGTAACGACCAAGTTCATAGGAACAAACACTTAGGGCAAGAACTGCCACTGAACCTGCTAGATATTTTTTATTGATTTTCATTTTTTCCTCACTTTAATTCTTCTGCTAGAACACTTATATTTTCTTCAAGATTTTCTAAATAGGTCTTGTCATTTTGTGGGTCTGCCTCTAAAGGATTCAGAGTTTTAAGACCTACACCTGTTGATTTGACAAGAGTTTCAGCTACTTTTGAAGAAGCGTTACTTTCTGTAAAAATCGTTTTAACCTTATAGGTTTTAACAAATTCCTGAATTTCTGTTAGTTGTCTTGGACTTGGTTCTTGTTCCGGAGAGATACCTGCAATACCAAGTTGATTGAGTCCAAATCGCTTAGCTAAATAAGAAAAGGCTGTATGTTGTGTTACAAATGTTTTCTGAGTCGCTTTTTCAAATTTAGGCTGGAATTTCTTAGTCAATTCTTGAGCTTTTTTGATAAAGGCTTGCGCATTTTTTTGGTAAGTTTCTTTATGCTCACTATCCGCCTCCGAAAGCTTATCAGCGATAATCTGAGCTTCTTCGCCAGCTTTTTCAGGATCTAGCCAAGTGTGAGGGTCATAGAGCGTTTTTTCATCAACTCCATCCCCTGCTTCTACATCTTCTAGCCCTGGGACGCGGTCTAAAGTCATTCCCTCTGAAGCCTCTAAAACCTTCACTTTGGATTTTTTTAGATTGGGATCTAAACTTCCTGCCCAAGATTCGAGCGTATGTGAATGGTAAACAAAGACATCTGCATCATAGATGGCTGCGATATCATTTGCCGAAGGTTCAAAGGAGTGAATCCCACTACTTGACTGAATCATCCGAACATCATTCAAGTCACCAGATACTTCCTTAACCATAGCATAGATAGGATAAAAACTGGTCACAATTTTCATCCCCTTTCCTGTCTGACTTTCCTTTTGACTACAGGCTCCTAGCAATAAAAGAAAGACACTTAACAAGACTAAAAATAAATTTTGTTTCTTCATGAACAACTCCTTAACTGTTTAATTAACTAGTAAACATTCTACTCCTAAAAACTTAATCTGTCAAGATATTTTTAGAAAAAATTTGAAATTTCTTTCACATATAAAAATCTGCTGAGTTTCAACAACTCAACAGACTTTTACTTTATTCTTCTATGGTAGAATGCTTATAGCCATAAGTGAAGTAAATAATACTTCCTACTAACAAGGCAACTAGGAAAGCAATCCAAGTTTCCATATTATACTGTAACATAAAGGATAAACAAATGATGATTGATAAAATCGGTAACAGGGGTACCAAGGGTGTTTTAAATTCCCCAGCTTTTGGCATCCCTTTTTCTTTCCGTAAGCGAATCAGGCCGTAAGCCAGCATGATTAAGTAGGCCAAGGTACAAATGTTTAAGAAGGCTGCAATACTAGCTAGCGGGAAGATTCCTGCTGCTACTGCTGAAGCTAGACCTGTTAAAATAGTAGCATTCTTTGGTACCTTGCTAGTCTTCGTTAGTTCTTTAAAGGCGGCAGGCATTAAGCCATCGCGCGCTAAACTGTAAATCATACGCGATAGGGCATAGGTCATCGAGATACAAACTGTAATCAAGGTCAAGATAGCCACTAATGACACATAGTTGGCTGCCCAACTGATCCCAACGCTACGAAGGGCAAAGGCAACGGCATCATTGACATTTAAATGACTATAGTGAACCACACCAGTCAAAACAAGCGTCACCAAGGCATAGAGAATGGTTACGATAGAAAGCGATAAGACAATCCCTCTAGGAATATTTTTTTGAGGAGTCTTGACCTCATCTACAGCCATAGAGATGGATTCAAATCCCAAAAAACCGAAGAACATCAAGGAGGCACCAGCCATAATACCAGTACTAGCACCATAGATTTGTCCAAAACCATAAGGAGCAAAATTACTCCAATTATCAAGTTTGATATGCCAAATTCCTACTAAAACAAAGAGAGCTAAAGCCGAGAATTTCAAAATAACTAGAATAGAATTAAAGCGTAAGGCTGCTTTAGCATTGAGTAAAACAAGCGAGGTCACCAAGACCAAGACAAGAATAGGCAATAAATCAACAAATGTCCCTGCTTGAGGATTAAAGGTACCATTTAAAGGCTGAGGAAGGGCTATCCCGTATTGAGAGAGCAAGCCTTTAAAATAAGCTGCCCAACCCGAAGCTACGCCTGATATGGCTGTCATGAACTCCATCATGGTTAACCAACCAGCCAACCAGGCTGGGAATTCTCCTAAAATAGCATAGAGATAACTGTAGGCACCACCTGTAGCAGGTACTCGTGAAGCAAATTCTGCAAAAAAGAGGGCTGATAATCCCACACACAAGGCAGAAATGACGATTGAAATCACTAGGGCTGGACCAGCAAGTGTGGCAGCTGCAGTACCTGTAATTGTAAAGATGCCTGTCCCTACCATGGCTCCGATACCCAGCAAAATCAAATCCCATAACTTCAAATGCCTGTGCATCTCCGTTTTATCCAAACTTACATTCTTTGTTCTAAATATATTCATATTTCTTCTCCAAATAAAATGATGATTCTATTTTACCATAAATATAGGAGATTTGTGACTATTTATAAAATATTTTTCTAAAAAAAAAATCTGACTACATCTTGTAATCAGATTTTTATCGATTCTAGTTCATTTCTTTAAATGCTGCTTCTGCATCCGCATTACTGATAGCACCAAATTGAATCTTTCCAATCTTTCCTTGACTATCAATTAGGTATTCTGTAGGAATGCTTCGAATTTGATAAGCTTGGAAGGTTGTTGCTTTAGTATCATAAAGAACTGGGATATCTTTATATCCTTGTTCTTGGAACCATTGTGGGAATTGATTAACAGTTTTTTCACCTTGAATTCCTGGTGCAATGACAGTAAGAATTTCAAAATCGCGATCTGGTTTTGCAGCTAATTCCATCAACTCAGGCATACTTTTCTTACATGGACCACACCAGGAAGCCCAAAACTTCAAGTAAACCTTTTTACCCTTAAAATCAGATAACTTGACTTCTTTACCATCCATGGATTGCAAGGTGAAGTCTGGAGCATCTTTCCCAACAGCAATTTGCTGTACAGGCGTTTCTTGTTTTGGCTGTTGTGGGGCTTGAGTTTTTTTAGTTTCTTCCTCACCACAGGCTATCAATACAACTAATGACAAGAGACTTAAGCCAGCAAACATTACTTTTTTCATCATTTTCTCCTTTATTCAAAAATTCCAGCTAGAACATTTACTTGTCCTAATAGTAACAAAATTCCCATTAAAATAATGAGGAAACCACCAATTTTCTTCATTAGCATCATATGACGTTTGATTTTACTAAAATAAGGCATGACTAGACCTGAAGCTAGAGCCAAGACCAAGAAAGGAAGAGCCATCCCCAGAGTGTAAATAAGAGTATAGATAGCACCTTGCCAAGCTCCATTGCCTCCAGAAGCCGCAAGCGCTAAAACAGAACTTAAAACTGGACCAATACAAGGCGTCCAACCAAAGCTAAAGGTAATACCGAGTAAAAAGGCTGACCAATAACGATTGGCTTCTGATTTCTTAAAAGTAAAGCTTTTTTGAACCTCTAATTTCTTAAAATGAAAAATTTCCATCTGGTGAAGTCCCAAAATGATAATAATTGTTCCCATAACATATCGAAACCAATTTGCATAGAGAATATGACCAAAGTAACCAGCACCAAAGCCTAGAATAAAGAAAATGAGTGAAATACCTGCGATAAAGCAAAGTGTTCGAATCAAGCCTGACCAGAGAACCTTTCTCCCAAATAAAGAAAAGCTTTTTGCGCTTTCCTGATCATCCAATAAAATCCCAGCATAGACTGGCAGAAGAGGAAAAATACAGGGAGAAAAGAAGGACAAGACCCCTGCTAAAAAAACGGAAATTGAAAATACTATCGTTTCCAATAAAGAACCAACTTTCTTAAGATTTCTAATCCTATTTTACTATATTCAATTTCATTTGTATGCTTTCTGCTACGCAAAATCGTATCGGGCACTACTGGACCAATCTTTTCTTTTGCTAGTCAAGGCGGATCTTATCCCCCAAAATAGCCAAAAAGCAACGACAAGGGTTACTCGTCGCTGCTTTTGTGAACGAAAATGTCTTTTAGATCTGACATTTCATAAATCAAGTTTTACTTGAGTTTGGCAAGGATTACTTTAAGCTCCTCTACTAGTTTAGCTTCTGTCTCTGCTGAGCCATTTTCCTCTTTCACGAAATCAAGGGTTTCTTGGAGAAGGTTTTGGGCTTTGGCAAGGACTTTTTTATCCGCTTTTTCTGCATCTAGCTGTCCAAGAACTCTTGTCAATTCCGTGCTTAATTGCTGGATTTCTGACTCTTTCTTACGGCGAACCAACCAGAAGGCAATCACACCTAGAAGGGCGAGTAGACCGACTACAATCACTCCTGCTGGAACTGAGTTTGTTTCAGTCATCTTATCTGAATCCTTACTATCTTCCGTTCCTTGTTTGGCATCTTTCTTGTCCTGTGCAGGCTTGCTGTCGCTAGCATTTGCTTTCACATCTTTGAGAGAGTCCAAGGCAGCCTTCACAGACTCTACTGCAGTACGTAGACCTTGCTCTGTCAAGGCACTATCTTCCAGAGCTTTTTGAGCATCTAGGAGGACCGCCTTGGCTGCATCGATTTTCGGATTAGATACTGTTGCCAAAGCTTTCAAGCGTTGGTCTAACTCTTGAGTCAAGGCACGAAGTTCAGACTTGTCAACTTGCTCTTGAGCTGGAGCTTGCGTGCTCGTTGAGCTAACTGAAGGACTTGCTGCCGCTCTAGGTGCTTGAGTCGGAGCTGGAGCAGGACTTGCAGGTTGACCCGAAGCAGTTGGTTGAGACGGTTGTGGAGCTGGCTCAGATGGAGCTGTTGGAGTCTCAGTAGCTCCTTGGTCTGGCTGAGTAGGAGTAGAAGGTTGCGATGTTACGTTATACGAATCGGGAATTGGATAATATCGTTTTGATGGCAAGCTGACTGGTGTTGAAGAAGCACTAACTTCACTATTACCATGTTTAGCTGTCGCACTTACTTGAGTTCCTGCACTAGCCGCATTATGGGAAATTGTAACAACACCACTTACTCCATCAATGCTGACACCTGATTTTGTTGGTGTTAGGCTCCAGCTTGACCCTGATTTCGTAGCTACAACTTTGTCGCTTCCAATGCTAATTTCTACATGGTCTGCATTCGCACTTGGTGTTACCGTTACATTGGCATTCGCTTCGCTAGAGGCAACTGTTGGTTTTTCAGGTGTTGCTTCTTTAGCTACTGGTACTGTCGCTCTTCTTTCATCACTAAACCAGGAACCACGTTCTCGTGGATTACCATCGTTTACGTTATTATTTACTTCGATAACAGTGAGTGCTCTAAATTTATCTGTTCCTATCTTATTAACTCCAGACTTATAATCAGACTGGGTAATAGTAATTTGGCGTGCAGAACCATCCCCATCATTATTAGGAGATATATCTTTAGAGGCAAGTATATTATAACCTTCCGGATAAGCTAATCCATCCGTACTCCCTCCATAATTAGAAATATCCGAACCTCCGGTTACCAAATATACTTTCATCTTTGCGCCATTAGGTAATTTAGGAACATAAGGAATTGTCACATCAATATTAGGTTTTTCATTAGCTTTACCTGCTAAGCTCGGGACACTTGCATCTGTACTATCATTTGGTGTATTAATAGTCGGCTTCTGAAAAGGGAGATAGTATCCAAATTGTGTCGTCTGACTACCGCTTGAAGTAGTTACTGTTACATTCAATAAATACTGACCCCTACGCGGAGTAATTCCGTCGAAAGTCAAAGATGCTTCACTCCCATTGACAGAAGATTCGACCTTTAACCCCATGTTTTCATGACCAGTTACAGATATGCTAGTAATTTTCTCATGATTTGATTTAGCACTAATTTTCAAAATATTACCAAATACTCTATCTCCACCTGGTACTACTAGTATATTAGAAACTTCTATTTGTTTACGTACTGCATTCCATCTCCCAATTGTTAATCCTGCTATATTCCGTCTTTTTCTTACATGAACTCCTCTTTCCTCAGAATTTTCCTCACTATCATTTTTTGACATCATCACTTGATTACCATCTAGTAACTTGTGAGCTTTTTCGACAAGTTCTCCAGAAATCTTTCCGTCGTCTGAAAGTCCTAACTTTTCGTTGATAGTATCTGCTAAGTTTTTAAAAGCTGCTGCCGACTCAGGATTGGATTCTTTCAATCTTTTAGATGCATCTATCAATTTATCATATAACTGATCCCCATCTTCTTCTTGGGATTGATCTATCTTATCTTCTCTATTAGCTTCTTCTTTGATAATTGAGGATTTTTCTTCCAACTCTGGTTGAGCTTCTTTTTTATATTTCTCTACCTCGGACACTGGAGATAACTCACTCGATACAGGTTTAACTACACCATCAACTTTTCGTCACCTTTATTCTCTACTGTTGACTCAGCTTTTCCTTCACCATCTTTAGCTTGGCTGTCTTGCTCTTCTTTATCTGTCTCTTGAGTTTTTGGTTTATCCCCTTCTTGTTCTACGTTAAGATTTTGATTGCTTGTATCTGATGGCGGTAAGACAGATGGATTCCCAGTGTTGCCATTTCCATCCTGACTGACCACTTCTGTATTTACTTCCGCCGCCTGGACTTCTGTCGCTGGATTAGCTATAAAAAAGACAGACCCTAGCAAGACTGAGACTGCTCCAATTGAAAACTTGCATATAGAAAAGCGTTGGCGCTCATTCATTTTAAACTGTTTCATAGTTTTTCCTTTCTTTCTACCCTGTCTTTGCTCCTCTAGCCATGTTCATGCAGGCATCAACTCGCAATAAAAACAGGAAAACATGACCTTTTTTCATCTTAAACAAATGACAAAAAGGCCCATTGTCTACTAATACTTCATTATATCAACTTAGTTCCCTTCCTTCAACCTCACTTTGTTTTAGAAAATCGATGATTATATATATATATATATATATTTCTTATTTTAAAGGATTTAGAGGCTCCTTATTTGTAAATTTAGTATATTTTTCGTTATTTTCAGAAATTTTAAATTTATATGACATTCAAAAGAAGCTGTTCGTCTTGCTATCTATCGCCAGCAAGAACTATCCTAGACTCAGCAAATAAAAAAACAGGCTCTCCGAAAAATACTTACCTATCACGGAAGGAATAGTTGTTCCTCTTTTTTATTACTAAAATTCAAAGAATTCCAGAGCTTTTTTCAAGAGCAAATCCGTATATTCTGGATCTTCTTGGGCTACTTCTATTTCCCACTGAACTTTTTCCAAATCATCTGTAATCACTCCATCTACTCCTAAGTGAAGCGATTTATTGATAGCTTCTGAATCATTGACAGTCCAGACATAAAGTTTCTGATCCGTTGTCCATAGTTTGCTTACAAAATATTCATCCAAGGTCGAGTACTCCATAGTATATCCTGTCGCCCTTGTTTTAGGAAAGACAGAATTGTAGGGTATGATAAAATAAACTGGCAGTTCGGCATCATACTGTCTTACTTTTTCGACAACATGGTAGTCTAAAGACTGGATTTGATGTCCATAAATCTTGAGCTTTGCAGCATAACGGGCTAAAAAACGGTCCATCATGTCTGGACTATCTTTTTTACTTGTTTTAATTTCAATTAGTAATTTTTGACCAAGCTCGTTGGCTCGACTGAGATAATCTTCAAAGCTTGAAATTTTAGTCTGGTAGCCATTTTCAAAAATATCAATCCCTTTAAGCTCCTCCAAGTTTAAGTCTTGAGGACTTTTATTGATACCTGCTAGATTTTTCAAGTTAGCATCATGCATCATGACAAACTGCCCATCTTTTGTTTCCTGCACGTCCGTCTCCACCAAGTCTGGTTTGAGTTGTGCTGTAGTTTCCAAGGATTCTACTGTATTTTGAATCCCATTTGCATTGGAAACCCCTCGGTGAGAAATAAGCTGAGGTAGATGAACCATGGGAGCCTCCAGATAAATATAACCTTCTAAGGCAAAGAAAAGACTGGCACAAGTCATGACTCCCCATCGCATGATGTGATCTTTTTCTCTCCGAGGAAGCATATCCAGCTCCTTTCCTGTCAAAAATGAAACAAATTTAACCAAAAAATAAGTCAGAGCCATATAATAGAGATTTTTAATCACGACAAAATTCAAAATACCAAGAATCAGAGACTCTCTCTGAGTGATATCATCTACCAAAGTTTGAGCCAATAATAAAGGAATCAAAGGAAGATAAAATAATAAATGTGCTTTGAGCAAGATGTAAAATAAATTCCAAGCATAAAAAGTAACTCTCTTCTTGGTTTTCTCCAAGCTAAACATCACTGC
This sequence comes from Streptococcus sp. 1343, assembly GCF_013277355.1. Taxonomy (NCBI): domain Bacteria; kingdom Bacillati; phylum Bacillota; class Bacilli; order Lactobacillales; family Streptococcaceae; genus Streptococcus; species Streptococcus sp. 1343. The sequence continues at coordinate 1,410 of NZ_VMMT01000074.1, read as the reverse complement.
TTCTCGAACAGTCAGCTGATCATATACAATCTTCGGAAGGGCAAACATCAATCTGACAGAGACATAGAGAAAGATAAGAGATAGAAGTAGGATGCTCAGCCACCACATCCAATATTTATCTTCTAAATAAGCTTGGATAAACTCTGGAATGACGATTTTATTAAGATAATAAATCTTCAGCATTTTCCGTATAAAAGGAAAAAGCATAGCTATATAGAAAAAGATAAACAAGGCTTTAGCGCAAGTTAGCTTTTTCATAAATCCAAAACTTTCATGGAAAACCTTGCGGATATACTCAATTAGCCTTCGCTTTTCATTATAGAGGAGATGACGAGCACCAATAAAGAGGAGTCCTATTTGAAAATAAGCAACCAGAAGGTTAATTACAATCAAGGCTAAAAAAGCTAGACTAATCAATGGAGAATGAGTAAGGATGGCTAAGACATTGTTATAGGAAATAAAAAGATAACCTGTCTGATCTAATAAGAAACTAGCCAACCATGAATTGAATGGGACCCACAAATACTCCACTATCATAAAAATCAAGAAAAATAGAAAGAGGATTTTATCAAGATTGAGGTAAATCTGTTTAAGACCCAATTTTTTAGGTTTTTCAGGTTTCATAGGCACTCCTAGTCAAATAATTGAGACAAGTCCAAGCCACCAAAAGGATTGTTTGATAAGCTACTTTCTGTCTCTAACAATTCCCTAGCTTGATCCGACTCTAAGAAGGATTCGTAAACACGCGCCGTCATCTGAGCATCCTCTAAACTATTATGAGACTGACCTTGAAATCCAAGAAATGAGGCAACAGTTTGCAATTTGAGATTGGCAATACCATGTAAATCTGAACTCCGACGTTCAAAAGCTTCATCATACAAATCCACCTTGTACTGTTGGCTATAGTCTAAACCATGCTCTGCTAAAATAGGTAAATCACTTTTAGCAGCATTGTAGCCTATCATCAGCAAAGAACCCACAAACTCTTGGAATTCTTCTAAGACTTTCTCAACTGGAGGAGCATCTTTTAAGGTTTCGGCTGTAATCCCAGTCAATCCATTGATAAAACTCTTTAGAGGCACACTAGTATGGACATAGGAATCATAGGCATCGATTTCCTGACCATCTCTAAAACGCACTGCCGATACTTGAATCAAGTGTGTTTGTCCTTCGTGCTGATTAAATTCTAAGTCAAAAGCAATGTAATCTTCTAATCGTTCCATTTTCTACCTCTCCTATACTGTTATTTTATACTCTTCGAAAATCTCTTCAAACCGCGTCAGCTTCGCCTTGCCGTAGATATAGTTACTGACTTCGTCAGTTTTATCCGCAACCTCAAAAACATGTTTTGAGCTGACTTCGTCAGTCTTATCTACAACCTCAAAGCAGTGCTTTGAGCAGCCTGCGGCT
>NZ_VMMT01000073.1:0-1639 GCF_013277355.1 Streptococcus sp. 1343 | reverse complement strand
TTGATAAAAGGCATCACGTGTGTAGGAAGAACCTAACTCCTTTTTATAAGCCTGAAATAAGGCGTCAATTGTAACAAATTCTCCTGCCTCTGCAGCCTTCAAATGACGGGCAAGAAAGGCTTTCTCTTCCTCAATTGTCATATATGCATGGTTACGACCACCACGTGTTTCTTGAAGGAGAGAGTCGAGTCCGAACTCCTCATATTTTTTTACAGTTGGCCAAATCGTTGTTTGATTACAGTCTAAAAGCTCTATAATCTCTTTATAAGATTTACCCATCAGACGAAATAGAACGATTTGAAGGCGTTTATGATATTTAGCTGTACTAGAGTCTTTTAAAAGTGTTTTGATTGTTTGGATTTCTTCTTTAGTTGATTTCATATTACTATTATATAATGCTTTTTGATTTTAGTCTAGTATTAATCCCAATTTTCCATGATGAATCCAATAGTAAATGGTTGAAATTCCCACGTTAACCCCTTTAGCCATAACCATCATTTCAGGAGAAAACTTTTGATTATGATAGTGGAGAATCTTTTCCTTTAGTTCTTTGGTTAAGCTTGATTTCTTGACCGAGCGCCTGCGATTGTTTTCATAAGACTGTTGAGCATAGTCGGTAGAATAAACCTCTTTGAAGCGCCCTTTTCCAAGACATTGTCAGACTGTCCCACGCTTGATTTCAGTGTGGATAGTTTGAGGAGCTTTTCCAAGCAAAGAGGCAATTTCTCTATTTGATTTTCCTTCTTTTGTTTGGCTTTTGTAGTATAATTGTCTTGCATCTCTGTGCCTTTCTTGTGTTTGTGGTTGAACAACAAGTATAACACAGAGGTGTTTTCTTATGCCTAGAAGAGCTTTCATTTTTTTCAAAAAAGGTTGAAAAAACACCTTTGTGAGATAAAATACCCTTCAAATACCGTATCTCCCAAGTGAAAATCTCACAAATTTCTTAAACTTTGAGTCAAACTTCACATATCTAATCCATATCGATAGTTGGACAGAACTCACTTCTATGGTATTATCCTATCCCCCTTCCAAATGTCAAGCAAAAATGACAAGTATTTTAGAAATAACTCGCCATTTCATTAACTTTCTACTATATTAAAAAAATGTGACCTCATAGCAAGGACTCAAACTCAGCGACGCTCATACCCAGCTGATGGCTGGCAACCTCGGAAGTCAGAAGTCCTTGGCGAACCATATCCAGAAAGGCAAAAAGTTTCCCACGTTCCAAGCCTTCTTCTCGCCCTTGTTCAATCCCTTCAGCTCGTCCACGTTCAAGACCACGCTCCAGTCCCTGTTCAAGCCCCTCTGCACGACCACGCTCTAAGTCTTTTTCCTCCGCTTGTTCCAATGCATAGTCATGAGCGAGTAAGGCTTGTTCTTCACGCATACGTAGTTGACTAAACATTTTCCTGTCCTCCTCGGACCAGCTCTTGTAATCTAGCAGTTGGTCTGCTTGGCTGATGGCTCGCTCGGGGCGCTGGGTAAAGGGTTTATTCCCGAAAAACTCCAACCATGGCTTGCGAACGCTATCCTTGCTGGTTTCTCTGTATTTTTATACCATCTTGACCAGATGATGTTCCTGACCGTTATTTGTGATAGTTAAAACCTCACTTGTCGTATCCTCTCGCATACTAAA
>NZ_VMMT01000072.1:0-19291 GCF_013277355.1 Streptococcus sp. 1343 | reverse complement strand
AGTTGATTTCATATTACTACTATATAATGCTTTTTGATTTTAGTCTAGTATGAGCTGACTTCGTCAGTTCTATCTACAACCTCAAAACCATGCTTTGAGCAACCTGTGGCTAGTTTCCTAGTTTGCTCTTTGATTTTTATTGAGTATTAGATGTATAGTGCATTGAAGTTAAAATAGTATACTTTGGTTTCTAAGACATTGTTAGAAATTAGATTAAATTCCTTAATCGATTTGCGCATGTTTTATTTTATTTCACTATACTTTAGATTGAAAAATAAGGAATCACATAAATCGCAAGAAATAGGGAATCTGATTCGTGTTTATAACCGTTCAAAAAGAGAGGAAGCTGAAAGTGAGCCACTTAATCTTTATGTCGAAGATGAAAAGGGCAATCTCCTGGCAGGTTTGATAGTAGAGACTTTTAGAAATTGGCTAGAAATCGAGTATTTATTTGTAAAAGAGGAACTGAGAGGGCAAGGAATCGGTTCAAAACTATTGCAGCAAGCAGAAACTGAAGCTAAGAATCGAAACTGTCGTTTTGCCTTTGTCAATACCTACCAGTTTCAAGCTCTTGATTTTTATAAAAGGTATGGCTACAAGGAAGTCTTTAGGTTACAAGACTATCCCTACATTGGGCAAAGATATTATTAGCAAAAGAATCTGTAAGGTGAGTATGGAGGTATAATACAAAGAGAGGCTCGCACATAAGTATGGAGGTGGACTGATGTATATGAGTAACTATCGATAAATACCAGTTATAACCTAGAAATTGTGTCTTTCTGGGCAATATTGGGTACAATGCAATGGCAGCTGAGAAATTGGGAATCAAGGCTTATCGGGTTAAGAAAAGAAGTGATGTGGTTGATATTTTAAAACAATTTATTTAAACTAAAAACTCTCTATCTTTTTAAATTGACATTAATCCGAGATTCCCCTCTCGAGTTTTTCAGAATAGAGTGAAATCCGAAAGAAAATGGAAATAATTTTTATTAAACGCTTCCAATAGCGGTTAAAAGTTGACAAATTTAAATTTTAGGACTACACTAAGTAAGTAAATTTTATTTTAAAGGAGAATTCGTTATGAATTTAACATATTTAGGCTTATGTATTGCCTGTATGGGCGTATCTGTCGGTGAAGGTTTATTGATGAATGGACTGTTTAAATCAGTAGCACGCCAACCAGATATGCTTTCTGAGTTTCGTAGTTTGATGTTTTTAGGTGTTGCCTTTATTGAAGGAACTTTCTTTGTAACTCTTGTCTTCTCATTTATTATCAAATAAATACATGGAACGAGAAGAAAAGGGAGGATTTTAGATGGAAGAAAGTATTAATCCAATCATCTCTATTGGTCCTGTTATCTTCAATCTGACTATGTTAGCCATGACCTTGTTGATTGTGGGAGTTATTTTTGTCTTTATTTATTGGGCAAGCCGCAATATGACCTTGAAACCCAAAGGAAAGCAAAATGTACTTGAGTATGTCTATGACTTTGTTATTGGATTTACAGAACCTAACATTGGTTCGCGCTACATGAAAGATTACTCACTCTTTTTCCTTTGTTTATTTCTTTTCATGGTGATTGCCAATAACCTTGGCTTAATGACAAAGCTTCAAACGATCGATGGGACTAACTGGTGGAGTTCGCCAACCGCTAATTTACAGTATGACTTAACCTTATCTTTTCTTGTCATTTTGTTGACACATATAGAAAGCGTTCGTCGTCGTGGATTTAAAAAAAGTATAAAATCTTTTATGAGTCCTGTTTTTGTCATACCGATGAATATCTTGGAAGAATTTACAAACTTCTTATCTTTGGCTTTGCGGATTTTTGGGAATATCTTTGCAGGAGAGGTCATGACGAGTTTGTTACTTCTTCTTTCCCACCAAGCTATTTATTGGTATCCAGTAGCCTTTGGAGCTAATTTGGCTTGGACTGCATTTTCTGTCTTTATTTCCTGCATCCAAGCTTATGTCTTTACTCTTTTGACATCTGTGTATTTAGGGAATAAGATTAATATTGAAGAGGAATAGAAAGGAGTAACTGATGCACGTAACAGTAGGTGAATTGATTGGTAATTTTATTTTAATCACTGGCTCTTTTATTCTTTTGCTAGTCTTGATTAAAAAATTTGCATGGTCTAATATTACAGGCATTTTCGAAGAAAGAGCTGAAAAAATTGCTTCAGATATTGACAGAGCTGAAGAAGCTCGTCAAAAAGCAGAAGTATTGGCTCAAAAACGCGAAGATGAATTGGCTGGTAGCCGTAAAGAAGCTAAGACAATCATTGAAAATGCAAAGGAAACAGCTGAGCAAAGTAAGGCTAATATCTTAGCAGATGCTAAACTAGAAGCAGGACGCTTAAAAGAAAAAGCAAACCAAGAAATTGCTCAAAACAAAGCTGAAGCTTTACAAAGCGTTAAGGGTGAGGTAGCAGATTTGACCATCAGCCTAGCTGGTAAAATCATCTCACAAAACCTTGACGGTCATGCCCATAAAGAACTCATTGATCAGTATATCGATCAGCTAGGAGAAGCTTAATGGACAAGAAAACAGTAAAGGTAATTGAAAAATACAGCATGCCTTTTGTCCAATTGGTACTTGAAAAAGGAGAAGAAGCCCGTATCTTTTCAGACTTGACTCAAATCAAGCAAGTTGCTGAAGAAACAGGTTTACCTTCTTTTTTAAAAAAAGTGACAGTAGATGAGTCTGACAAGAAAAAAACGATTGCTTTTTTCCAAGACTCTGTGTCACCTTTATTACAAAACTTTATCCAGGTTCTGGTCTACAATCACAGAGCAAATCTTTTTTATGATGTGCTTGTAGATTGCTTGGACCGACTTGAAAAAGAAACAAATCGATTTGAAGTGACGATTACTGCTGCTCATCCTCTAACTGATGAACAAAAGAGTCGTTTGCTCCCTTTGATTGAGAAGAAAATGTCTCTGAAAGTAAGGAGTGTAAAAGAACAAATCGATGAAAGTCTCATTGGTGGTTTTGTTATTTTTGCCAATCACAAGACAATTGATGTGAGTATTAAACAACAACTTAAAGTTGTTAAAGAAAATTTGAAATAGAAAGTGGTGTTCTTTTGGCAATTAACGCACAAGAAATCAGCGCTTTAATTAAGCAACAAATTGAAAATTTCAAACCCAATTTTGATGTGACTGAAACAGGTGTTGTAACCTATATCGGGGACGGTATCGCGCGTGCTCATGGCCTTGACAATGCCATGAGTGGAGAGTTGTTGATCTTTGAAAACGGCTCTTATGGTATGGCTCAAAACTTGGAGTCAACAGACGTTGGTATTATCATCCTAGGTGACTTTACAGATATTCGTGAAGGCGATACAATCCGCCGTACAGGTAAAATCATGGAAGTCCCAGTAGGTGAAAGTCTGATTGGTCGTGTTGTGGATTCGCTTGGTCGTCCAGTTGACGGTCTTGGAGAAATCCACACAGATAAAACTCGTCCAGTAGAAGCGCCAGCTCCTGGTGTTATGCAACGTAAGTCAGTCTCAGAACCATTGCAAACTGGTTTGAAAGCTATTGACGCCCTTGTACCGATTGGTCGTGGTCAACGTGAGTTGATTATCGGTGACCGTCAGACAGGGAAAACAACCATTGCGATTGATACAATCTTGAACCAAAAAGATCAAGATATGATCTGTATCTATGTCGCAATTGGACAAAAAGAATCAACAGTTCGTACGCAAGTAGAAACACTTCGTCAGTACGGTGCCTTGGACTACACAATCGTTGTGACAGCCTCTGCTTCACAACCATCTCCATTGCTCTTCCTAGCTCCTTATGCTGGGGTTGCCATGGCGGAAGAATTTATGTACCAAGGGAAGCATGTTTTGATTGTATACGATGATCTATCAAAACAAGCGGTAGCTTATCGTGAACTGTCACTCTTGCTTCGTCGTCCTCCAGGTCGTGAAGCCTTTCCAGGGGATGTTTTCTACCTTCACAGCCGTTTGCTTGAGCGCTCAGCTAAAGTTTCTGATGAACTTGGTGGTGGATCAATTACAGCCCTACCATTTATCGAGACACAAGCAGGAGATATCTCGGCCTATATCGCAACCAATGTGATTTCTATCACTGATGGACAAATCTTCCTTGGTGATGGTCTCTTCAATGCGGGTATTCGTCCAGCCATCGATGCGGGTTCATCTGTATCACGTGTAGGTGGTTCTGCACAAATCAAAGCCATGAAGAAGGTTGCTGGTACACTTCGTATCGACCTTGCTTCATACCGTGAGTTGGAAGCCTTCACTAAGTTTGGTTCTGACTTGGATGCGGCAACACAGGCTAAGTTGAACCGCGGTCGTCGTACAGTTGAAGTCTTGAAACAACCTGTTCACAAACCATTGCCTGTTGAGAAACAAGTAACCATTCTCTATGCTTTGACACATGGTTTCTTGGATACTGTTCCAGTAGATGATATTGTTCGTTTCGAGGAAGAGTTCCATGCCTTCTTTGATGCTCAACATCCAGAGATTTTGGAAACCATTCGTGATACAAAAGACTTGCCAGAAGAAGCAGTCTTGGATGCTGCGATTACAGAGTTTCTCAACCAAACCAGCTTCCAATAAGAATAGAGGTGTCAGATGGCAGTATCTCTAAATGATATTAAAACAAAAATCGCCTCAACAAAAAATACGAGTCAAATCACTAATGCCATGCAGATGGTATCAGCTGCTAAGCTAGGTCGCTCTGAAGAAGCTGCTCGCAACTTTCAAGTTTACGCTCAGAAGGTTCGCAAACTTTTGACAGATATTCTTCATGGTAATGGAGCTGGTGGTTCAACTAATCCCATGTTGATTAGCCGTCCTGTGAAGAAGACAGGCTATATCGTCATTACTTCAGACCGTGGTTTGGTTGGAGGTTATAATTCCTCTATTCTGAAAGCCGTTATGGAGTTGAAAGAAGAATACCACCCAGACGGTACAGGTTTTGAAATGATCTGTATTGGTGGAATGGGAGCTGATTTCTTTAAGGCTCGTGGTATTCAACCACTTTATGAACTACGTGGCTTGGCAGACCAACCTAGCTTTGATCAAGTTCGTAAGATTATTTCAAAAACTGTTGAAATGTACCAAAATGAACTTTTTGATGAACTCTATGTCTGCTATAACCATCATGTCAATACGCTAACCAGTCAAATGCGTGTGGAACAAATGCTTCCGATTGTTGACTTGGATCCAAATGAAGCGGATGAAGAGTATAGCTTGACTTTTGAATTGGAAACCAGCCGAGAAGAAATTTTGGAGCAGTTATTGCCTCAGTTTGCAGAAAGTATGATTTACGGTGCCATTATCGATGCCAAGACAGCTGAGAATGCTGCTGGTATGACAGCCATGCAAACAGCGACTGATAATGCTAAGAAAGTCATCAATGATTTGACAATTCAGTATAACCGTGCCAGACAGGCGGCGATTACACAAGAAATTACAGAAATCGTAGCAGGTGCTAGTGCCTTAGAATAGGCTCTAGTCCAGCTCGTATGAAAATGAACTTAGGACCTAGTTGAGCTAGGAACCGATAGTATCTTATATAGAATAGGAGAAGGAGATGAGTTCAGGTAAAATTGCTCAGGTTATCGGTCCCGTTGTAGACGTCTTGTTTGCAGCAGGGGAAAAACTTCCTGAGATTAACAATGCACTTGTCGTCTACAAAAATGACGAAAGAAAAACAAAAATCGTCCTTGAAGTAGCCTTGGAGTTGGGAGATGGTATGGTCCGTACTATCGCCATGGAATCAACAGATGGGTTGACTCGTGGAATGGAAGTATTGGACACAGGTCGTCCAATCTCTGTACCAGTAGGTAAAGAAACTTTGGGACGTGTCTTCAACGTTTTGGGAGATACCATTGACTTGGAAGCTCCTTTTACAGAAGACGCAGAGCGTCAGCCAATTCATAAAAAAGCTCCAACTTTTGATGAATTGTCTACCTCTTCTGAAATCCTTGAAACAGGGATTAAGGTTATCGACCTTCTTGCCCCTTACCTTAAAGGTGGTAAGGTTGGACTTTTCGGTGGTGCCGGAGTTGGTAAAACCGTCTTAATCCAAGAATTGATTCACAACATTGCCCAAGAACACGGTGGTATTTCAGTATTTACCGGTGTTGGGGAACGTACTCGTGAAGGGAATGACCTTTACTGGGAAATGAAAGAATCAGGCGTTATCGAGAAAACAGCCATGGTATTTGGTCAGATGAATGAGCCACCAGGAGCACGTATGCGTGTTGCCCTTACTGGTTTGACAATCGCTGAATACTTCCGTGATGTAGAAGGCCAAGACGTGCTTCTCTTTATCGATAATATCTTCCGTTTCACTCAGGCTGGTTCAGAAGTATCTGCCCTTTTGGGTCGTATGCCATCAGCCGTTGGTTACCAACCAACACTTGCTACGGAAATGGGTCAATTGCAAGAACGTATTACATCAACTAAGAAGGGTTCTGTAACCTCTATCCAGGCTATCTATGTGCCAGCGGATGACTATACTGACCCAGCGCCAGCAACAGCCTTTGCTCACTTGGATTCAACAACCAACTTGGAACGTAAGTTGGTACAATTGGGTATCTACCCAGCCGTTGACCCACTTGCTTCAAGTTCACGTGCCTTAGCACCTGAAATCGTTGGAGAAGAGCACTATGCAGTTGCTGCTGAAGTAAAACGCGTTCTTCAACGTTACCATGAATTGCAAGATATCATTGCTATCCTTGGTATGGATGAACTTTCTGATGAAGAAAAGACCTTGGTTGCACGTGCCCGTCGTATCCAGTTCTTCTTGTCACAAAACTTCAACGTTGCGGAACAATTTACTGGTCAGCCTGGTTCATATGTTCCAGTTGCTGAAACTGTACGTGGCTTTAAGGAAATCCTTGATGGTAAATACGACCACTTGCCAGAAGATGCCTTCCGTGGTGTAGGTTCTATCGAAGATGTGATTGTAAAAGCTGAAAAAATGGGATTTTAAGAGGTGATCTATGGCTCAGTTAACTGTCCAGATCGTGACACCAGATGGTCTCGTCTATGATCACCATGCCAGCTATGTATCGGTTCGAACTCTGGATGGTGAGATGGGGATCTTGCCACGACATGAAAATATGATTGCGGTTTTAGCAGTTGATGAAGTAAAGGTAAAACGTATTGATGATGAAGATCACGTGAACTGGATTGCAGTAAACGGCGGTGTTATTGAAATTGCCAATGATATGATCACAATCGTCGCTGACTCTGCAGAACGTGCTCGTGATATCGATATCAGTCGTGCAGAACGTGCCAAACTTCGTGCAGAACGTGCAATTGAAGAAGCACAAGACAAACACTTGATTGACCAAGAACGTCGTGCGAAGATTGCACTGCAACGTGCCATTAACCGTATTAATGTCGGAAATAGACTATAAGAAAAAATGAACTTGAAAATTCCAAGTTCATTTTTTTATGGTGTTTTATACTCAATAAAAATCAAAAAGCAAACATAGGAAGTTAGCCATAGGTTGCTCAAAACACAGTTTTGAGGTTGTGGATAGAACTGACGAAGTCAGTAACCATACCTACGGTAAGGCGACGCTGACGTGGTTTGAAGAGATTTTTGAAGAGTATTAAGGAGCAAAACGGATGCAGACTGCTTCGGGAACATGGAAGTCGTTGGAGAGTTCTGCTAGACGACCATTGTCACAATTACGTTTAAAGACAGTTGCATTGTCAGAGTCTTGGTGGACAGCAATGAGAAATTTTTGGTCAGGTGTCAAATCAAAATCACGTGGAGTCTGACCATGTGTTGGAACGATTTCTAATAACTCTAAGCTACCGTCCGCAAGGATGGTATATACTGCGATAGAATCATGACCACGGTTAGAAGCGTAGAGGTATTTACCGTCTGTAGAGAGACGAATAGCAGCGGTTCCATTAAAGCCTTCATAACCGTCTGGTAGAGTTGAAATCACTTGCATACGTTCAAATTCGCCAACGCCATCGTAGATTAGAACCTCGATAGTGCTATTGAGTTCACAAATCAGATAAGCGATTTTATAGTGGTTATGGAAAACGATATGACGTGAGCCCGCTCCTGGCTGGCTATTGTAGGTATAGAGTTTAGATAATTTCCCTTCTTGATCAAGGTCATAAGTGATAACTTGGTCAGTACCCAAGTCGCAGGTCACTAGATAGTGGTCAGGTGTTAAATCTGTATAGTGAACATGGGGGGAAGCTTGATTTTCATGTGGACCTTGGCCACTGTGTTGATCCATATCACTAAGTAGAAGACTCCCATCCTTCTGACGTTTATAAACAAGGACCTGTCCCTTGTGGTAGTTGGCTGCATAGACCAAATTACGCTTTTCATCAACGGCAACATAACAGTGGGGAGCTCCTTTTTCAACGACGTGATTTAATAAAGCCCCGTCAGTTTGATAGGCTGCAATCCCTCCCTTATCGTCTTGACTACCAACAGTGTATAGGTGTTGGTGCTGGTCAAAGGCAAGGTAGGTTGGACTTGGCTCAGCTGTAAAAAGTTCTAGATTTGAAAGCTGACCAGTTTCTGTATCAAAGTCAGCCTTGTAAATCCCTTGGGAAGTACGACGTGTATAAGTTCCAAAATAAACAGTTTCTTTCATAACGTTACCTCTATATAAAGATAAGACTATTATATCACAAAAACAAGCCAATTAAAGACATCCAATTAGATGTAAGCACTTTAAAAAAGAGTTATTTTGATTTAAAAATGGTATAATGAGAGAACGATAGAAAGGAAGTATTTATGGAGCAAAAAGAGAAACATTTTAGCCTATCTTGGTTTTTTAAGTGGTTTTTGGATAACAAGGCCATTACGGTATTTTTAGTAACCTTATTATTGGGACTGAATCTTTTTATTTTAAGTAAGATTAGTTTTCTATTTTCACCTGTTTTGGACTTTTTAGCGGTTGTGATGTTGCCAGTCATTCTGTCTGGTTTACTATACTATTTACTGAATCCTATTGTTGATTGGATGGAGAATCATAAGGTTAATCGTGTTATAGCTATCACTATTGTCTTTGTTATCATCGCTCTCTTTATCATTTGGGGCTTGGCAGTCGCCATTCCAAATCTGCAACGTCAGGTTTTGACCTTTGCAAGAAACGTTCCTGTTTACTTAGAAGATATAGATAGGATTGTTAATGGATTGGTAGCCCAGCACCTGCCAGATGATTTCAGACCTCAGTTAGAGCAGGTTTTGACAAACTTCTCTAGCCAGGCTACAGTTTGGGCAAGTAAGGTTTCATCTCAGGCAGTCAACTGGGTGAGTGCCTTTATTAGCGGGGCATCTCAAGTGATTGTTGCCTTGATTATCGTTCCTTTCATGCTCTTTTATCTCTTGCGTGATGGGAAAGGCTTGCGTAACTATTTGACTCAATTCATGCCGAGAAAATTGAAAGAACCTGTTGGACAAGTTTTGTCAGACGTGAATCAACAGTTGTCCAACTATGTTAGAGGGCAAGTGACAGTGGCTATTATTGTAGCAGTAATGTTTATGATCTTCTTTAAGATCATTGGTCTCCGTTATGCGGTTACGCTTGGTGTTACTGCTGGTATTTTAAATCTGGTTCCTTATCTTGGTAGCTTTCTAGCCATGCTTCCTGCCTTAGTTCTGGGCTTGATTGCTGGGCCAGTCATGCTTTTAAAAGTAGTGATTGTCTTTATCGTAGAACAAACTATTGAAGGCCGTTTTGTCTCTCCATTGATTTTGGGAAGTCAATTAAACATCCATCCCATTAATGTTCTCTTTGTCTTGTTAACTTCAGGTTCCATGTTTGGTATCTGGGGAGTCTTGCTCGGTATTCCGGTTTACGCTTCTGCTAAAGTTGTCATTTCAGCCGTTTTCGAATGGTATAAGGTAGTCAGTGGCCTATATGAAGTAGAGGGCGAGGAAGTCAAGAGTGAACAATAGTCAACAGATGTTACAGGCTTTGGAGGAGCAAGATTTAGCCAAGGCTGAGCATTATTTCGTCAAAGCTTTAGAAAATGATTCAAGTGACCTTCTGTATGAGTTGGCAACTTATCTTGAAGGGATTGGTTTTTATCCTCAGGCCAAGGAAATTTACCTGAAAATAGTAGAGGATTTTCCAGAGGTTCATCTTAATCTAGCTGCAATTGCTAGCGAGGATGGTCAAATCGAAGAAGCCTTTGCTTATCTTGAGGAAATCCAAGCTGACAGTGACTGGTATGTGTCGGCTTTGACTCTTAAAGCAGACCTTTACCAGCTGGAAGGTTTGACAGATGTGGCGCGTGAGAAATTGCTGGAAGCCTTGACTTACTCAGAGGATCCTCTCTTGATATTAGGATTGGCAGAGTTGGATAGTGAGTTGGAAAATTACCAAGAAGCTATTCAAGGCTATGCCCAGTTAGATAATCGCTCGATTTATGAGCAAACAGGGATTTCCACCTATCAACGAATTGGTTTTGCCTATGCCCAGTTAGGGAAATTTGAAACAGCCACAGAGTTTTTAGAAAAAGCCTTGGAGTTAGAATACGATGACCTAACAGCTTTTGAGTTAGCCAGCCTTTACTTTGATCAAGAAGAATACCAAAAAGCTGTTCTCTATTTTAAGCAACTTGATACTATTTCTCCTGACTTTGAAGGCTATGAGTATGGTTACAGTCAAGCCTTACATAAGGAACACCAAGTTCAAGAAGCCTTGCGTATCGCTAAGCAAGGCTTAGAGAAAAATCCCTTTGAAACTCGCCTCTTGCTAGCTGCTTCGCAATTCTCTTATGAATTGCATGATGCAAGTGGGGCAGAAAATTATCTCCTTACTGCTAAAGAAGATGCTGAGGATACGGAAGAAATCTTACTCCGTCTAGCAACTATTTATCTGGAGCAGGAGCGTTATGAGGATATTCTAGACTTACAAAGTGATGAGCCAGAAAACCTATTGACTAAGTGGATGATTGCCCGTTCCTATCAAGATATGGACGATTTAGATACTGCCTACGATCATTATCAAGAGTTAGCAGGAGATTTGAAGGACAATCCAGAGTTTCTGGAACACTATATCTATCTCTTGCGTGAATTGGGCTACTTTGAGGAAGCAAAAGTCAATGCACAAGCTTACTTAAAACTAGTTCCAGATGATGTGCAAATGCAAGAACTGTATGAGAGATTGTAAGAATGTTTAAACATATAGAACTGTAGTTTATCTCTTTTGATAGCTACGGTTTTTATTTGTATATGATAGAATTTTTTTACAAAAATGGTTGGTTATTTTGTTTATTCATGCTATAATAGGAACAATTACTTTTAGGAGGTGCAGTATGTCTTATTTATTTGAGATATTACCGAGTTTACTGAATGGTGCGAGCACGACTGTACAGGTCTTTGCACTGGTCTTGCTATTTTCGATTCCTTTGGGCGTTTTGATTGCCTTTGCCTTGCAAGTCCATTGGAAGCTCCTCCATTATCTGATTAACATTTACATTTGGATTATGCGAGGCACACCCTTGCTCTTGCAATTGATCTTTATCTATTATGTGCTCCCAAGTGTTGGGATCCGTTTAGACCGCCTTCCTGCAGCTATTATTGCCTTTGTTTTGAATTATGCGGCTTACTTTGCAGAAATTTTCCGTGGGGGAATTGACACTATTCCAAGAGGACAGTATGAGGCAGCCAAGGTCTTGAAGTTTAGTCCTTTTGACACAGTGCGCTATATTATCTTGCCCCAAGTGACCAAAATCGTTCTTCCTAGTGTCTTTAATGAAGTTATGAGTTTGGTCAAGGATACTTCTTTGGTTTATGCTCTAGGCATTTCAGACCTTATCTTGGCGAGTCGAACAGCTGCCAACCGTGATGCTAGTCTAGTTCCTATGTTCTTGGCAGGAGCCATTTACTTGATTTTGATTGGGATTGTGACAATTATTTCCAAAAAAGTTGAGAAGAAGTATAGTTATTATAGATAGGAGGCTGCCATGTTAGAATTACGAAATATCAATAAAGTCTTTGGAGACAAACAAATCCTGTCTAATTTCAGTCTAAGTATTCCTGAAAAGCAAATCCTGGCTATCGTTGGACCTTCTGGTGGAGGTAAGACAACTCTTTTACGTATGCTTGCAGGTCTTGAAACTATTGATTCAGGGCAAATCTTTTATAATGGACAACCTTTAGAGCTGGATGAATTACAGAAGCGAAACCTACTAGGATTTGTCTTCCAAGATTTTCAACTGTTCCCTCATTTATCAGTTCTGGACAATTTGACTTTATCGCCTGTGAAGACCATGGGGATGAAGCAGGAGGAGGCTGATAAGAAGGCGCGTGGTCTCTTGGAACAATTAGGACTAGCAGGGCATGCAGATGCCTATCCATTTTCATTATCTGGTGGGCAAAAGCAGCGGGTGGCTTTGGCGCGTGCTATGATGATCGACCCAGAAATCATTGGCTACGATGAACCAACTTCTGCCCTAGATCCAGAATTGCGCTTGGAAGTGGAAAAACTAATCTTGCAAAATAGGGAACTTGGGATGACCCAGATTGTGGTTACCCATGATTTGCAGTTTGCTGAAAATATTGCAGATGTATTATTGAAAGTAGAACCTAAATAGGAGGAAAAATGGATGAAAAAATGGATACTTGTATTAGTTAGTCTAATGACTGCTTTGTTCTTAGTAGCTTGTGGGAAAAATTCTAGCGAAACTAGTGGAGATAATTGGTCTAAGTACGAGTCTAACAAGTCTATTACTATTGGATTTGATAGTACTTTTGTTCCAATGGGATTTGCTCAGAAAGATGGTTCTTATGCAGGATTTGATATTGATTTAGCTACAGCTGTTTTTGAAAAATACGGAATTACGGTAAATTGGCAACCGATTGATTGGGATTTGAAAGAAGCTGAATTGACAAAAGGAACGATTGATCTGATTTGGAATGGCTATTCCGCTACAGACGAACGCCGTGAAAAGGTAGCATTCAGTCACTCATATATGAAGAATGAGCAGGTATTGGTGACCAAGAAATCATCTGGTATCACGACTGCAAAGGATATGGCTGGAAAGACATTAGGAGCTCAAGCTGGTTCATCTGGTTATGCGGACTTTGAAGCAAACCCAGCGATTTTAAAGGATATTGTCGCTAATAAGGAAGCGAATCAATACCAAACCTTTAATGAAGCCTTGATTGATTTGAAAAATGATCGAATTGACGGTCTATTGATTGACCGTGTCTATGCAAATTATTATTTAGAAGCAGAAGGCGTTTTAAACGATTATAATGTCTTTACAGTTGGACTAGAAACAGAAGCCTTTGCGGTTGGAGCCCGTAAGGAAGATACAACTCTGGTTAAGAAGATAAATGAAGCTTTTTCTAGTCTTTACAAGGACGGTAAATTCCAAGAAATCAGCCAAAAATGGTTTGGAGAAGATGTAGCAACCAAAGAAGTAAAAGAAGGACAGTAAGATAAAATAGTGGCTGAGACTGCGTTTTGATTAGCAAAACGTAGTTTTTTTGTAGTCTAGGAAAACGATAATAGCGATTGAATCTGCATAATTGAATATGGAATAGCCCACTGTGATTTCTAAACCATTGTTAAAAATTGATTTGACTTCCAAAATTAAAATGTTCTGTAATGAAATGCTGATGTAACTGTTTTAGGAACAATAAAACGCATAATATCAAGGTTTTCTGGCACCTTATATTATGCGTTTTTGTGATTTTAAGACTTGTTAGCTGATTTTTTACAATCCAGCAAAGTCTTTGATTTCTTGTGCTGACATTGAAGAGTCGCAACGGACATTGATTTGTCCATCCGCAATGTGAACAAAACCTGGTACAGTTGGGATTCCATAGCGTGAGCGGAATGCTTGCAACTCATTGAGTTGGCTTGCTTCTTCACTATTGATGAAGTAGATGTGAGCTTTGGTTTCAGCTACGACACCTGACAATGTACCTGCAAATTTACGGCAGTAAGGGCAAGTTTTGCGACCGATAAAGAAGGTTGCAGTTTCTTTTTTATCAAGAGCTTCTTGCGCACGCGCAACTGTAGTGACTTCAAGGTCTTTGATGTTATCTAAAAATTGTTCCATGAGATTACCTCGCTTTCATTGATATGTCTAGTATGCCATAAAGTTTCTAAAATTGCTTAGATTTGATACGAAAAAAAGATGAGATTGGTTGGTCTCATCTTTTATAGGACTTTATTTTACAAAAGCATTGATTTCTGCTTCGATGTTAGAAATCTTAGCTTGTGATTCTTCGTTTGTTTCCCCTACAACTGCAATGTAGAACTTGATTTTTGGTTCTGTACCTGAAGGGCGAACGGCAATCCATGAACCGTCAGCAAGTGTGTATTTTAACACATCACTTGGAGGAGTTGTCAAGTTTGTAACAGTTCCGTCAGCAGCAGTAGCAGTTTGGGCTTTGAAGTCTTCTACGACAGTGATAGCTGTTGTGTTCCATTCTTTTGGAGCATTGTTGCGGAATTTAGCCATAATCGCTTTGATTTGTTCAGCACCATCGACACCTGAAAGGGTAACAGAGATAGTTTTTTCTGCGTAGTAGCCGTATTCTTTGTAGATTTCTTCGATACCGTCAGCAAGTGTCAAACCACGAGAACGGTAGTAGGCAGCAAGTTCAGCAACGACAAGAATGGCTTGAATAGCGTCTTTATCACGTACGAAAGGTTTAATCAAGTAACCGAAGCTTTCTTCGAATCCCATCATGTAAGTGTGGTTGTGTTTTTCTTCGAATTCTTGTATTTTTTCAGCGATGAATTTGAAACCTGTCAAAACGTTGAACATAGTTGCGCCGTAGCTTTCAGCAATCTTCGTTACCAAATCAGTTGATACGATAGATTTGCAGAGAGCTGCATTTTCAGGAAGAGTTCCAGCGTTTTTGTGTGCTTCCAAGATGTATTTAGCCATGATAGCACCGATTTGGTTACCTGAAAGGTTGAGGTAGCTACCATCTTTTTGAAGAACTTCAACACCAACACGGTCAGCGTCAGGGTCAGTTGCGACAAGAACATCTGCACCAACTTGACGACCAAGTTCTTCAGCAAGAGCAAAGGCTGCTTGGCTTTCTGGGTTTGGAGATTTTACAGTTGAGAAGTCAGGGTCAGCAGTTGCTTGCGCTTCAACGACTTGAACAGAGTCAAATCCTGCTTGGGCAAGAGCACGACGAGCCAACATTTCACCAGTACCATGAAGTGGTGTGTAGACAATTTTCATGTCTTTACCGAATTCTTCAATCAAGGCTGGGTTGATGTTCACATCTTTGACTTCTTTGAGGTATTCTACATCGACAGCTTCGCCGATAACTTCAATCAAGCCAGAAGCTTTTTCAGCTTCCACATCAGCAACTTCTACCGCAAATGGGTTTTCGATTGCACGGATATAAGTAGTCAAAGCGTCTGCGTCGTGTGGAGGCATTTGTCCACCGTCTTCACCGTAAACCTTGTAACCGTTAAATGGTGCAGGGTTGTGGCTGGCTGTGACCATGATACCCGCAAAACAGTTGAGGTGACGAACTGCAAATGAGAGTTCTGGAGTTGGACGAAGGCTTTCAAATACATAAGATTTGATGCCGTGTTTAGCAAGAACTGCCGCAGATTCAAATGCAAACTCAGGTGAGAAGTGACGGCTATCGTAGGCGATTGCTACACCGCGTTCTTTCTCGTTTCCACCTTTTGACTCAATCAAACGAGCCAATCCTTCAGTAGCTTGGCGAACAACGTAGATGTTGATGCGGTTTGTACCAGCACCAATCAAGCCACGCATCCCTGCAGTACCAAATTCAAGATTTGTATAGAAGGCATCTTCCTTTGTTTTTTCATCCATATTTTCCAAATCTTGACGAAGGTAGTCAGGAAGCTCCGCAAAATCAACCCATTTCTGGTAATTTTCTTGGTAAGACATTAAAATTCTCCTTTTTGTAAATTGTTTTAACCGTTCACATTATAGCACTTTTTAGCATTTTAGTAAAACCTTAGCATAAGTTTTTGTCAGTGAGCGAATAAGACTGTACTATTCATAATTTTGATTTAGGTGTGTTCATTACAAACCGAAATGACAACTCAATTTTATCCTATTTGTAGTCTCTAATTGTAGTCTCTAAAAAATTGAAATTAAACCTTATTCGTTGTATAATTTAAAATGAGGATTATTATATAAGATCTGTTATATATATATCTTTCGATATATATATATGGAGGTAGTCATGAATAGTCCAGAAAAACAATTAAAATACAGTATTCGAAAAGTGAGTGTCGGTGCAGCTAGTGTTGTCATTGGGGCGCTCTATCTTTTGATGGGAGCTGGGATTGCTCATGCTGAGGGCGTGGAGTCAGCGAGGGAAGCTGAGAGGACAGCAAACCCGACAGATCCAGGACAGTCTGGAATTGGAGAGCCAGAAAACAAGACTGACCTCAGTCATACTGATGCAGCAGCAAACACCTATAATGCTCCCGTAGCTGACAATCCGCTAGTAACTCCAGAAAGTACGAAACCTCGTACTCGTAGTAAAAGAGAATTAGCTGATGGGGAGTCAAGTGATTCATCGAATGGAGCTACAGGAACTGAATCAGAGCCGACTTCTGGAAATGAGGGAGGTTCAGACACAGCAGATACTGATTCAGATTTACTGGATGCCAATCGTAAGGGTGACACAGTAAAAGAACACCAGCCCGGGGTCATTGTGCCTAAAGATGGAGAGACAGGTGGGGATGATAAGAATGCCCATCTGAAATTTGATACTCCTAAGGAAAATCTGACTCTCGAACAATTATGGGATATTGTAAAAAATATGCCAGACGACTTCCAAAATAATGAACGTTCTTACTTGCGTAGTATGAACACCCTTGGGGATGCTCTTAGATTTAAAAACGGCAAAGTCAGTGAAGATGGTACAGGAGATAAATTACAAGATGGTGAAATAAGAGAACTTGATTCTTTCGGTGGATGGACAGCGATTGCAGGTAAAGATGGCAGACCAGGTAAATTCGTTATTGGTAAGAAAAATGCAGATGGTTACTTTACAGGTTGGTATAAGAAAGAAGATGGTACGATTGAACAAGGTGGTATGCTTGGGGCAGATGCCTTAGATAACATCTTTGTGCACGAACAAGCATTAGACCGTCGTTTTAAATACATGCTTATGCTTGTTAAAGGACGTACACGAGCTAATCGTGACGAGACGGTTTCAGATAATTCGAAGTATGATCCACGTGCTCAAAATGAACGTGCTAATAAGAACTCCACCGAATTTAAGAATCTCCCATTTTTAGAAAAAGATAAGTATAATAAATATTCTCCAGGTGTAGTTGGATATAATGGGATAGAGAAGCAGTTTACTGCCTTTTCTCCTGGCTTCGGAAGCCGTGTTCGTGTGGAATTTGTGACAGGATATATCTCAGATATTAATGGTTCTAAAGGAACCTATCGAGTAGTCATTAAAACTAAGGATACTGCTGGCCAAGAGAAGACGGTATACGATGAAACCATTCACCGTGTAGCCGAAATCGTTCAAAATGAAAACTTGTACAAAAAAGGTTTAAATGTAGAACTGGCGAATTTCCAAATTTCCAAATTTTTTAAAGATGAGTTTAAATCTCGTGTTAATAAAATTCGTAATGAGAAAATAAAATTTACTCCATTACACCGTAAACCCAGAAGAGATTATACAGAAGAAGATACCAAACTGTACAATCAATTGGAAGCAGAAGCTAGGGAAGAAGCTAAAAAACAAGGCGATATTGTGCTGAATGTTGACCAGAATACCATGCACATAAAAAATTCAGCAAAAAGAGATTCAGAATGGAAGAAAACTTTTACACACTCATCGCAGTCAACTACAAAGCTATCAAACGAATTAAATAATTTATTGAAAGTTGCTGATAAAGATACTCCTAATACCCCAACTTGGCTAGACTCAAGCACTCCTCCAGCTAAAGCTGATGACAGAGCATATAGACTACTCACTACTCTTATACCAGGTGCTAAGAAAATTACCTATCATGTTAAGGATGATCAGCTAGAAGTAGAAACAGAAAAATACACCTATCTCGCCGCTAGAAATGGTAGTAAGGAAGTGGGTATTCAAGGGTCAGATATAGAAGCAACTGCAAGTGCGGAGACATATAATGTTAATCCCCAAACCTTTGAGAGAGACAATACAAATACAAAAGCGAATAATCTTAATCATGGTTGGGCTAGATCTGATTCTGAAGAGTTCAAACATTTCTCACACTTTGTAGGGGTAGACAAAGGAATTGTGCGAACGAAGGTACTGATCTACTGGGGATGTTTTATTAGGAAAAGATGTTGTTTCTTATACCGTACAAGTATTTTCAGAGAATAATGAAAGAGTAGGGGTAAACCCTCAAAGTCACCGTGTTCAGTATAATCTCCCAATTCTAGCTGACTTTTCAGTCATCCAAGATACTGTGGAACCATCACGAACCGTTGTTGAAAAAATCATTCCAAAACTAAATATTCCCGAAGAAGAGAAAAAGAAAATAACCGAAAAAATCAAGGAAAAGAAGAAAACCTCAGAATTGGCAGACCTAATCTCAGGAAATGTGAAAGTTCGCTATGTTGATGAACAAGGGCGTTTGCTATCATTGAAAAATGATACTGGAATTGGAGAAAAAGAAAGTGCCGGAACCTACATTACCAATAAAAAACAACTGATTGGTACGAGTTATGATGTCACAGATAAAAAACTCAGTAGCATGACTACTACTGATGGGACATATTATACTTTTAAAGAACTAGCCGCAAATTCTGAAAGTTTAACTGGGAATATTGTAAGCGAAGGTAGAACAGTGACCTTAGTTTATAAAGAAAGCGAAGCGCCAACCACTGCTACAGTAACAGCCAATTACTACAAAGAAGGCACCCAAGAGAAGTTGGCAGAGTCTGTTGTAAAAGCTGATTTAGCGATAGGTTCTCAGTATACTACAGAAGCAAAAACTATTGAAGGGAAAACAACAACTGAGGACAAAGAAGACCGAGTTATCACAAGGAAAACAACATACACCTTGGTAGCAACCCCTGCAAATGCCACAGGAACTGTACCAGAAGACGGTGCAACCGTTAACTACTACTACCGTGAGAATGTTGAAGAAACAGTGGTTCCTAAAACAGAAGATGTTCAAGAACGCAAAACCGTTACTCGTACCATCAAGTATGTCGATAAAGCCAACGAAACAAAAGAAGTGGCTGACTCAGTTACGCAAACAGTTGAATTAACAAGAACCAACAAGCGTAACAAAGTGACAGGTGAAGAAACAGCAGGAGACTGGTCAACAGGTACATGGGGTTC
>NZ_VMMT01000071.1:0-45657 GCF_013277355.1 Streptococcus sp. 1343 | reverse complement strand
GAACAGTGATGATATTGAGCTTATCAAAATCTTGCGCAATAAAGCTCATCTCCATCTCCCGATTGAAACAGTCACTCCCCGGACTGTTTCAACGTCCCAAGACATAATCTTAGGCAGATTTCTAAAATTACACTCAAAGTGGAAGTCATTGAGCTTTCGAATGACAGTTGAAGTTGAGATGGAAAGCTGATGGGCAATATCGGTCATAGAAATCTTTTCAATTAACTTTTGAGCAATCTTTTGGTTGATGATACGAGGGATTTGGTGATTCTTCTTGACGATAGAAGTTTCAGCGATCATCATTTTTGAACAGTGATAGCACTTGAATCGACGCTTTCTAAGGAGAATTCTAGTAGGTATACCAGTCGTTTCAAGATAAGGAATTTTAGAAGGTTTTTGAAAGTCATATTTCTTCAATTGGTTTCCGCACTCAGGGCAAGATGGGGCGTCGTAGTCCAGTTTGGCGATGATTTCCTTGTGTGTATCCTTATTGATGATGTCTAAAATCTGGATATTAGGGTCTTTAATGTCTAGTAATTTTGTGATAAAATGTAATTGTTCCATATGATTCTTTCTAATGAGTTGTTTTGTCGCTTTTCATTATAGATCTTATGGGACTTTTTTTCTACAATAAAATAGGCTCCATAATATCTATAGGGGGGTACCCACTACAAATATTATAGAGCCGAAAAAGGCTGAGATCTAGTGTCTCAGTCTTTTATTTCTTGCGCTTTGCAAAATCTACAAAGTGAAATTTTTCTAATTTATGGCGACTTTCGGTAAACTGAAATTGGCGTCCGTCTTGGAGATAGACTTTTGATTTAATCGAAACGACATAAGGGTCTTTGCCAATGTCCATGAGAATCTTGTCTCTGTCATTTGAGTGGTCAATGGTTATTTCCTTTTGAGCATAATCAATAAGGAGTTTGAGGTCGTCCTCTATATAAGAATAGATGGACTGCTCAGCAATTTGGCGAGTGATATTTGGGATTAGTTCCATATCCAGATAGTCCGTATCCAGAACGGATACCAGATCATCCACCACACGCTGGCGGACCACCTTCCAAACCATACGAAATTCTGGGAAGCCAGTTATTAGTGAGGATTTTTTATCAATAATAATCTTGTCCAGACTGACCACGTTGGTTTTAGAGCGCAGTCCAAGTTCTTGAACTAGTTCTTGGTAGCTGGTTAGGTTGGATACAGGGAAATTGACGGTTTCTTCTTTGACGACTTGAGAACCTTGCCCTCTTATCTTTTTGATCAATCCTTCCTCTTGGAGGAGAGACAGAGCCTTTCGGACGGTATCACGACTCACTTGATATTGCTCCATGAGGTCATGCTCGCTAGGAAGGAACTCTCCGACAGCGTAAGTCTCGTTTTGAATGGTTTCGTTGATTTGCTTAAATAGTTGTTGATATTTCTTTATTTGGCTTCCTTATACTCTTCGAAAATCTCTTCAAACCACGTCAGCTCTATCTGCAACCTCAAAACAGTGTTTTGAGCAACCTACGGCTAGCTTCCTAGTTTGCTCTTTGATTTTCATTGAGTATTAAATGGCTTTTTAGTCTAGTTCAATGAACACCTGTATCTATTTTACCATACAAGTGCTAGAAAAATGACAAAAAATCCTCTTTTTACATCAAACAAGTTGCAGACAAGTTTGGTATCGTTTACAATATTCTTATCAAATCAAACTTGCTTTGACAAGTATAAGGAGAATCAAATGGGAAAATTTGAACAAGAAGCCAAGAATCTGCTTCAGGCAATTGGAGGCAAGGAAAATGTGACTGCCGTAACCCACTGTGCGACACGGATGCGGTTTGTTTTAGGAGATGATAAGAAGGCTAATGTCAAGGCTATCGAATCAATTCCAGCTGTTAAAGGAACTTTTACAAATGCAGGTCAATTTCAGGTGATTATTGGGAATGACGTGCCCATTTTTTATAATGATTTTACAGCTGTTTCAGGCATTGAGGGTGTTTCCAAAGAAGCAGCCAAGTCTGCAGCTAAGAGTAATCAAAACGTGGTCCAACGTGTCATGACCACTCTGGCGGAAATCTTTACTCCGATTATTCCAGCCTTGATTGTTGGTGGATTGATTCTTGGTTTTCGTAATGTCTTGGAAGGTGTGCATTGGTCTATGTTGGATGGCAAGACCATCACGGAATCCTCTCAGTTTTGGGCAGGGGTTAATCACTTCCTCTGGTTGCCGGGTGAAGCTATCTTCCAGTTCTTACCAGTAGGGATTACCTGGTCTGTCTCTCGTAAGATGGGAACCAGCCAAATCTTGGGAATTGTTCTCGGAATCTGTTTGGTATCGCCTCAGTTGCTCAATGCCTATGCGGTTGCTTCAACGCCAGCAGCTGATATTGCGGCAAACTGGGTTTGGAATTTTGGTTACTTTACTGTTAATCGTATCGGTTACCAAGCCCAAGTTATTCCAGCCTTGCTTGCAGGTTTGAGTCTGTCTTATCTTGAAATTTTCTGGCGCAAGCATATTCCAGAAGTGATTTCCATGATTTTTGTGCCTTTCTTGTCATTGATTCCAGCTTTGATTTTGGCTCATACTGTTTTGGGACCAATTGGTTGGACAATTGGTCAAGGACTTTCATCAGTTGTATTGGCAGGTTTGACGGGTCCAGTTAAATGGCTCTTCGGTGCGATTTTTGGTGCCCTCTACGCTCCATTTGTCATCACAGGTCTACATCATATGACCAATGCTATTGATACACAATTGATTGCGGATGCTGGTGGAACTGCCCTCTGGCCTATGATTGCTCTTTCTAATATTGCCCAAGGTTCGGCCGTATTTGCTTACTATTTCATGCACCGTCATGATGAGCGTGAGGCTCAGGTTTCACTTCCTGCCACTATTTCAGCCTATCTTGGTGTTACAGAACCAGCCCTCTTTGGGGTCAATGTCAAATACATCTATCCATTTGTAGCTGGAATGACTGGTTCAGCTCTTGCAGGCATGTTATCCGTTACTTTTAATGTAACTGCGGCTTCTATTGGTATCGGTGGTTTGCCAGGTATCCTCTCTATTCAACCTCAATACATGTTGCCATTTGCAGGAACTATGCTAGTCGCTATTCTTGTTCCAATGCTCTTGACTTTCTTCTTCCGCAAGGCCGGTCTCTTTACAAAAACAGAGGACGATACGGACTTGCAGGCAGAATTCGTTGCTCAAGAAGAAGCAGAATTTGTGAGCCATGAACCAGTAGAAAATACTCCAGTAGAAATTGTTAGCCCACTTGAAGGACAAGTAAAAGAACTAAGTCAAGCAACTGATCCAGTCTTTGCTTCAGGTGTCATGGGGCAAGGTCTGGTCATTGAACCAAGTCAAGGTGAGTTGACTTCTCCAGTCAATGGGACAGTTACGGTTCTTTTCCCTACCAAGCATGCCATCGGTATTGTCTCTGACGAGGGGGTGGAATTACTCATTCACATCGGTATGGATACAGTAGGTCTTGATGGCAAAGGATTTGAGAGTCTTGTAGCCCAAGGAGATCATGTCAAAGTTGGTCAGAAACTGATTCGTTTTGATATGGATGTCATTAAGGCTGCAGGTCTCGTAACAGAAACTCCTGTCATTATTACCAACCAAGATGCTTATACAGCGACCATCATTGGAATTTATCCGACAACTATCCAAGCTGGAGAAGCTCTCATGGTCGCAACACGAATCTAATACTCTTCGAAAATCTCTTCAAACCACGTCAGCGTCGCCTTACCGTAGGTATGGTTACTGACTTCGTCAGTTCTATCCGCAACCTCAAAACAGTGTTTTGAGGTTGCGGATAGCTTCCTAGTTTGCTCTTTGCTTTTCATTGAGTATAATTGAAATAAAACAAACAGGGACGGAAGACAGCTTCCTCCCTTTTATCAGAAAAGGAGAAACAGATGACTCTTGATAAAGGAAAAGTAGTCTATCAAATCTATCCAAAATCTTACAAAGACACCACTGGCAATGGTATTGGGGACTTACGTGGGATTATCGAAAAAATCCCTTATCTAGCCAGGTTGGGCGTGGATATGGTCTGGCTCAATCCGTTTTACCCAAGCCCTCAACGGGATAATGGTTACGATATTTCAGATTATATGGCAGTAGATCCTCTTTTTGGTGATATGACTGATTTTGAGGAAATGGTGCGTGTTGGTAAAGAACACAAGATTGACTTTATGCTGGACATGGTCCTCAATCATTGTTCGACAGAGCATGAATGGTTTCAGAAAGCCTTAGCTGGGGACAAGTATTATCAAGACTTTTTCTTCATCCAAGACCAACCAACAGATTGGCAGTCTAAGTTTGGTGGCTCTGCATGGGCGCCCTTTGGGAATACAGGGAAATACTACCTTCACCTCTTTGATGAGACCCAGGCTGACCTTAACTGGCGCAATCCCAATGTCCGTAAGGAGCTTTTCAAGGTTGTTAATTTCTGGCGCGACAAGGGTGTCAAAGGTTTCCGATTTGATGTAGTCAATTTGATCGGTAAGGACGAGGTTTTAGTGGACTGTCCTGAAAATGAAGGGAAGCCAGCTTATACAGACAAGCCCATCGTTCATGACTATTTGCGTATGATGAACCAAGCCACTTTTGGATCCGACGATAGCTTTATGACAGTTGGAGAAATGTCTTCTACCACCATGGAAAACTGTGTCCTCTATTCGTCGCCTGACCGTCAGGAATTATCCATGACCTTTAATTTTCATCATCTAAAGGTGGACTACAAGGATGGACAAAAGTGGACCTTGGCTCCCTTTGATTTTGAAGAGTTGAAAAGACTTTACCATAGCTGGGGCAAGGAGATGAGTGATAAAGATGGGTGGAGCGCCCTCTTTTGGAACAATCACGACCAACCACGCGCTTTGAACCGTTTTGTTGATATTCAAAACTTCCGCAAGGAAGGAGCCACCATGCTGGCAGCCAGCATTCACCTGTCACGTGGAACACCTTATATCTATATGGGTGAGGAAATCGGGATGATTGACCCAGACTATGATTCTATGGCTGATTATGTGGATGTCGAATCGCTCAATGCTTATCAGATGCTCTTAGAAGAAGGAAAGAGTCAGGAAGAATCCTTCCAGATTATTCAAGCTAAGTCGCGCGATAATTCACGAATTCCCATGCAGTGGGATGCTTCTGAAAATGCAGGCTTCACAGTAAGTACTCCTTGGCTCAAGGCAGGAAAATCCTACCCTCACATCAACGTTGAAAATGAAATCCAAGGCCCGATTTTCACCTTCTATCAAGACTTGATTCGACTTCGCAAAGAAATGCCTATCATCTCAGAAGGAAGTTACAAACCAGCCTTTGAAGATAGCAAACAAGTCTATGCTTTTGAACGCCAGTATGAGGATCAAAAGTTACTAGTGCTCAATAACTTTTATGCTACAGAAGTGGAAATTGACTTACCTCTAGCCTACCAAAATGGACAGATTTTACTTTCAAACTATAAAGATGCAGAAGTGTATGAAAAAATTCTACTCAAACCTTGTCAAACACTGGCTATCTATGTAAATTAAACTTAGCAAGGAGACCTCTTTTTCAGAAAAGCAGGGTTCTTTTTGCTGTCTATTCCATCCTTGAAAGTGTAGAACAAACTGTCAATCGAAAGTGATTATGTCCCAAAAAAAATGGTGAGATTGAGGGCAATTATTTTGCTTTCATTTGACAAGAGGAACCCTTGAAGCAGTTTTGTCAGCTAAACCAAGGCTAATCTTAGCCTTGGCTTGTCAGCCTAACAGCATCAAGCCTCTTATCAAATGAAATCGAGGGCTAGCTATCAGCTAGTTAAAACATCTAATTTTTAGGAGGGCTGGGTGACTAACTTCATTATAGAACTTTCATTTAGTTAGCAAAAAGGCTTGTTGTCTATAATTGTCTGCATTAGTCTAGATTTTATTTATAGAAAATGTTATAATAGACTGTATTTAAAAAATTTTAAGGAGAAATGACAGAATGTCTGTATCATTTGAAAACAAAGAAACAAACCGTGGTGTCTTGACTTTCACTATCTCTCAAGACCAAATCAAACCAGAATTGGATCGTGTCTTCAACTCAGTTAAGAAATCTCTTAATGTTCCAGGTTTCCGTAAAGGTCACCTTCCACGTCCTATCTTCGACAAAAAATTTGGTGAAGAGTCACTTTACCAAGATGTTATGAACGCTCTTTTGCCAAATGCTTATGAAGCAGCTGTAAAAGAAGCTGGTCTTGAAGTCGTTGCTCAACCAAAAATTGATGTAACTTCAATGGAAAAAGGTCAAGACTGGGTTATCACAGCTGAAGTCGTGACAAAACCTGAAGTTAAATTGGGTGACTACAAAAACCTTGAAGTATCAGTTGATCTAGAAAAAGAAGTAACTGACGCTGACGTTGAAGAGCGTATTGAACGCGAACGCAACAACTTGGCTGAATTGGTTATCAAAGAAGCTGCTGCTGAAAACGGCGATACTGTTGTGATTGACTTTGTTGGTTCTATCGATGGTGTTGAATTTGATGGCGGAAAAGGTGAAAACTTCTCACTTGGACTTGGTTCAGGTCAATTCATCCCTGGTTTCGAAGACCAATTGGTAGGTCACTCAGCTGGCGAAACTGTTGATGTTATCGTAACATTCCCAGAAGACTACCAAGCAGAAGACCTTGCAGGTAAAGAAGCTAAATTCGTAACAACTATCCACGAAGTAAAAGCTAAAGAAGTTCCAGCTCTTGATGATGAGCTTGCAAAAGACATCGACGAAGAAGTTGAAACACTTGCTGAATTGAAAGAAAAATACCGCAAGGAATTGGCTGCTGCTAAAGAAGAAGCATACAAAGATGCAGTTGAAGGTGCAGCAATCGATAAAGCTGTAGAAAACGCTGAAATCGTAGAACTTCCAGAAGAAATGATTCACGAAGAAGTTCACCGCTCAGTAAACGAATTCCTTGGAAACTTGCAACGTCAAGGTATCAACCCTGACATGTACTTCCAAATCACTGGAACTACTCAAGAAGACCTTCACAAACAATACCAAGCAGAAGCTGAGTCACGTACTAAGACTAACCTTGTTATCGAAGCAGTTGCCAAAGCTGAAGGATTTGACGCTTCAGAAGAAGAAATCCAAAAAGAAATCGAGCAATTGGCAACAGACTACAACATGGAAGTTGCTCAAGTACAAAGCTTGCTTTCAGCTGATATGTTGAAACATGATATCACAATCAAAAAAGCTGTTGAATTGATCACAAGCACAGCAACAGTTAAATAATCTTAATAAACAAAAATCCCACCTGAATTGGTGGGTTTTCTGATGCACTATTTTTCAAAAATCTCTTTGAGGTCTGTGTCTGTAATCCCAATCATAGCTGGAATACTGGTCCAGTTTTCTTCGGTTAGGATGTAGGATTTTTCAGAGTTACTTGATGTGACTGTTTCAGAGACCGCTGGTTGCTTTTCTTCAACATTCTCCAATAAATCACTGAAGCGTTTAATCAGATAGGTTTTTCGGGCAGTTCCAATGTGTTGGGTGGCATAATCGAAGGCCTGTAATTCGCCTAGTAAGATAAGCTTGCTTTTGGCGCGTGTAATGGCTGTATAGATGAGATTGCGCTCCAGCATACGCCTACTAGCACTGGTGATCGGTAGGATGACAACAGGGAACTCACTTCCCTGTGATTTATGGATGCTCATGGCATAGGCCAGGCGAATCTTGTACCATTCGTTACGTGGGTAAGAGACTTCATTGCCATCAAAATCAATAACAATCTCGTCTTGTTTCGACTCGGTGTATTTACCAGGAATCAGGTCTGTGATGGCTCCTAAATCTCCATTAAAGACATTGATTTCAGCATCGTTGACCAAGTGAATGACCTTATCTCCCTTACGATAGTGGCACTGGGGAGCTTCAAAACTGAGTTGGTCTTTTTGTGGTGGGTTCAGGAGGTCTTGCATGAGTTGGTTGATGGCATCAATCCCTGCCGTCCCTCGGTACATGGGAGCCAGAACTTGGATATCACGGGCAGGAATGCCACTTCTGAGGGCAGCGCCTAAGATTTTCTCAATCGTAGCAGGAATATGGCCACTAGCAATTTCAAAGTAGGAACGGTCAGCTTTTTTCTGGGTGAAATCGGCTGGCAAGATGCCCTGTCGGATTTGACTAGCTAGGGTGACGATGGTTGATTCTTCGCTTTGCCGATAAATTTTTTCCAAGCGAGTCTGAGGAATTAAAGGAATATGAAGGAGGTCAGCTAGAACTTGTCCAGGGCTGACAGACGGTAGCTGATCGCTATCTCCCACGATGAGAATCTTACTGTTAGAAGAGATGTTGGAGAAGAGTTGATTGGCCAGCCAAGTATCCACCATGGAAAATTCATCCACGATAATAAAGTCAGCATCCAGATAATCTTCCAGATGACTAGTATCATCGTCACCTGTCATTCCCAAGTGGCGATGTATGGTCGCGCTAGGCAAACCTGTCAATTCATTCATGCGACGAGCAGCTCGACCAGTTGGAGCAGCAAGAAGAATGGGCAGATTGCTTTTCTTCCTGAAGTCAAGTCCTTCTAAAAGGGCATAAACAGCGATGATTCCATTGATAACAGTTGTCTTACCAGTACCAGGCCCACCTGTCAGGATAAAGACCTTGTTCTGGATAGCGTCACAAATAGCTTGTTTTTGAATGTTATCATACTCAATCCCCAGTTCTTGCTCGACAGTAGTGATATGCTTTTGAATAGTTTCTAAATCTTGTCTCTTCTGTTCTCCTTTTTCAAGGATACGAATCAAGTGACTGCGGATACCTTCCTCAGCGAAAAAGAGGCTGTTGTCAAAGATCTTGGTATCAATCTGCTGAACCTTGTCTTCTTCGATCAGGTAGGAGAGCTCTTGGGCAACTTGGCTGGGGTCTAGTTCCACGGGACGGGAAGACTCAAGGAGAGTAAGGGTTTGTTCCAGCAAATCCCGTGCTTCAACATAGGTGTCCCCTGTTTCCATACAGGCCTGAAAAAGACTGTGAACTAGACCGGCGCGGAAGCGTTCAGGAGCCTGACTTTCGATGCCTAGTTCCTCAGCTAGTTGGTCAGCAATGGTAAAGCCCAAACCCTTGATATCCTCAACTAGCTGGTAGGGATAATTTTCAACCACATCAAGGGTTTCTTCCTTGTAAAAGTCTTGAATCTGAAAGGCTAGTTTGTTGGGAATGCCGTAGTTGGCTAGTTTGGCCAAAACCATCTCCGTTCCGTAGTTGAGACGGAGAGTGGAGACGAAAGCCTCGCGATTTTTGGCAGAGAGCCCTGCGATGCCTTCTAACTTTTCTGGGTGTTGCAAAATTTCGTCAATGGTATTGTCGCCATAGGTGTCCACTATTTTCTGAGCTGTCTTGAGACCAATTCCCTTGAAATGGCTACTTGAAAAGTACTTGACCAAGCCCTTGCTAGTTGGTTTTGCACGTTCATAACGGTTGATTTGCAGTTGTTCCCCATACTTGGAGTGCTGGACAATTTGCCCCCAAAAAGTGTAGTCTTCGCCCCCAATCACATCAGCCATGGTGCCGGTGACAATAATTTCAAAATCATCAAAATCCTCTGCGTCTGTATCGTCGATTTCTAGGAGGAGGATACGATAAAAATTACTGGGATTTTCAAAAATAATCCGTTCAATGGTTCCTGAAAAATAAACTTCCATAAGATTCCTTTGCATAAATAGGTGAGAGTTAACTTTGTATCTATTTTATACTCAATGAAAATCTCTTCAAACCACGTCAGCTTCGCCTTGCCGTATATATGTTACTGACTTCGTCAGTTCTATCTACAACCTCAAAGCAGTGCTTTGAGCAACCTGCGGCTAGCTTCCTAGTTTGCTCTTTGATTTTCATTGAGTATAACTTTGTTTCTATCTTAATCAAACTGGATAGTGAATAATCATATTCTCACGATAGAAGAAGAGGCTGAGATTGCTGACTCTCGGCCTCTTCGATTTCTTAAAATGTTCCGATACGGGTGATTGGCCAGAAGCGGAATTTAGCTTCCCCTGTGATATCTTTTGCTTTGAAGGTACCTACGTGGCGGCTGTCGCTCGAAACCAAGCGGTCGTCTCCGAGGAGAAGGTATTCTCCTTCTGGAACTGTAAAGCTAAAGTTGGTGTTGTAGTTGACATCAACTGTGAAGGCTTGAGCTTTTTGAGCGATACTTCTAAAGAAAGTTCCTTTATTTCCTTCAAATCCCTTGCCTGAGTAGGTGCTTTGGAGTTTGTCATCCTTGAAGCGTTTGATATAGTCAGCTAGATAAGGTTCATCTGTCTCTTTGTCATTGATGTAAAGTTTATCATTTTCGTAACGGATGGTATCGCCAGGCATTCCGATGACGCGCTTGACGATGTCCTTATTGCCATCTTCCTCATGGGCCACCACGATATCAAAACGGTCAATAGGGAGGTGCTTAACGACAAAGAGAATTTCGCCATCCGCTAGGGTAGGATCCATGGAGTGTCCTTCTACGCGGACATTACTCCAAAAAAAGATACGACTTAAAGCTAGTAATGACAGAATCAGGAGGAATAATCCCCACTCTTTTAGGAAATTTTTAAATGAATTCATAACTTACCTTTCTAAGCGTTTTTTCGCTTTTTCAGTATTTTTAAAGTGCAATTTGGCGCAGAAGTTGAGTCCCTGCATACCATAGGCTTGTAAAATCTGGCTAGCTACCTTATCAGAAGCTGTTCCAGCTCCACTTGGAAGTTGATAACCCAGTTCTCGTCCTAGATTTTCTAGATTTTCCAGAAAGAGATCACGCGCAATGATAGAAGAAACTGCGACAGCCAAGTATTCGCCCTCAGCCTTTTCTTCTAAGCTGATAGGATTGCTGAAACGATTGGCCTCTTGTGCCAAGTACTTGTCATAATTTTTAGCACTGGTAAAGGCATCAATCACAATTTTCTCAGGTTGAACGCCTTTTTGAAGAAGGAGATAGATAGCCTGGTTATGGAGGGCAACCTTAACCGAAACAGCATTGTAGCGGTCTCCGATGACCTCGTTGTACTTGCTTGGTGAGAGAAGCAGTGCCTGGTGCTGGATTTTGTCCTTGAGGATAGGGGCAATCTGACGAATCTTTTGGTCGGTCAGAGTTTTAGAATCCCCCACACCGAGTTTTCGCAAGAAAGCATGCTGGTCAGGTGTGACAAAGGAAGCCACAACTGCAAGTCCACCAAAGTAGGAACCATTTCCCACCTCATCTGTCCCAATCAAAGGAAGATTTTGTCCGCTGGTTTCCTCTACAACTTGATAGCCAAAGAAACGAGCATATTTCTCAGCTCTTTCACCCTGAAGCAAGACCTTTCCAGAAGTATAGATAGAAACCGTTGCCTGAGGCAGTCTCAAAAAGTAGCGGATATAGGGATTCTTACTAGGAGCCAGACTGGTTTGATAGTGTTCAAGAAAAGCCTGAATCTTCTTTTCACTTGGTGTGAGTGTTATACTTGCCATAGTTTCTATTGTACCATAAAAGCAGGCAAATTTGTAAAAACTGACAAAATTAGCGAATTTTGGTATAATATCGTGAGGTGAATTTTATGGCAAATCTAAATCGATTCAAATTTACATTCGGGAAAAAATCATTAACCTTGACAAGCGAGCATGATAACCTTTTTATGGAGGAAATCGCCAAGGTTGCGACAGAAAAATACCAAGCAATTAAAGAACAAATGCCTAGTGCAGACGATGAAACCATCGCTCTTTTGTTGGCAGTCAACTGTTTATCAACTCAGCTCAGCCGTGAGATTGAATTTGACGATAAGGAGCAAGAGCTAGAAGAACTCCGTCACAAGCTTGTGACTTGCAAGCAAGAACAGAGCAAGATTGAGGACTCCTTATGATTTCACTCCTTCTTCTATTGGTCTTGGCTTGGGGATTTTATATCGGCTATCGGAGAGGCCTGCTCTTACAGGTTTATTACCTGATTTCAGCTATGGCATCTGCTTTTATGGCTGGTCAGTTTTACAAGGGGCTTGGCGAGCAGTTTCACTTATTGCTCCCTTATGCAAATCCGCAGGAAGGTCAGGGAACTTTCTTTTTCCCATCGGATCAACTCTTTCAGTTGGATAAGGTCTTTTATGCAGGGATCGGCTACTTGCTTGTATTTGGGATTGTCTATAGCATCGGTCGTTTGCTTGGTCTCCTATTACACTTGATCCCTAGTAAAAAATTGGGTGGTAAGTTGTTCCAAGTTTCAGCAGGTATCTTGTCCATGTTGGTGACCTTATTTGTCTTGCAAATGGCCTTGACCATCTTGGCGACCATCCCCATGGCAGCTATACAAAATCCTCTTGAAAAGAGTATCGTCGCAAAACACATCATCCAGAGCATACCAGTAACAACCAGTTGGCTCAAACAAATCTGGGTGACAAATTTAATCGGATAAAAAGGGCAGGAGTTTTCCTAGCCCTTTGTTTACAGATTGACTAGAATCTATCAGAATGTAAAAAGCTACCACACCTAGACATTCAAAGATAAGGAAATAAAGATGAATAAGAAAATATTAGAAACATTAGAGTTTAATAAGGTCAAGGCCTTGTTTGAGCCCCATTTGTTGACCGAGCAGGGCTTGGAGGAATTGAGACAGCTAGCTCCAACTGCCAAAGCAGATAAAATCAAACAGGCTTTTGCTGAGATGAAGGAAATGCAGGCTCTTTTCGTTGAGCAACCGCATTTTACCATTCTCGCAACTAAGGAAATTGCAGGAGTCTGCAAGCGGCTGGAGATGGGGGCAGACCTCAATATTGAGGAGTTCCTACTCTTGAAGCGCGTGCTTCTGTCTAGCCGAGAGCTGCAAAGTTTTTATGCCAATCTGGAAAATGTCAGCTTGGAAGAATTAGCCCTTTGGTTTGAGAAATTACATGATTTTCCGCAATTACAAGGAAATCTCCAAGCCTTTAATGATGCAGGTTTCATTGAAAATTTTGCCAGTGAAGAATTGGCGCGAATCCGCAGAAAAATCCATGATAGCGAGAGTCAGGTACGCGATGTTTTACAGGACCTGCTCAAGCAAAAAGCGCAGATGTTGACAGAAGGGATTGTTGCTAGCAGAAATGGCCGTCAGGTTTTACCAGTCAAAAATACCTACCGCAATAAGATTGCAGGTGTCGTTCATGATATTTCTGCTAGTGGAAATACCGTCTATATCGAACCCCGTGAGGTGGTCAAACTGAGCGAAGAAATTGCCAGTTTGCGAGCAGATGAGCGCTATGAAATGCTTCGCATTCTCCAAGAAATTTCTGAGCGTGTTCGCCCTCATGCGGCTGAGATTGCTAATGACGCTTGGATTATCGGTCATCTGGACTTGATTCGTGCTAAGGTTCGCTTTATCCAAGAAAGGCAAGCAGTCGTTCCTCAGATATCAGAAAATCAAGAAATTCAACTGCTCCATGTCTGCCATCCTTTGGTCAAAAATGCCGTTGCAAATGATGTCCATTTTGGACAAGATTTAACAGCTATTGTCATTACAGGTCCCAATACAGGTGGGAAGACCATCATGCTTAAAACTCTGGGCTTGACACAGGTGATGGCCCAGTCCGGTCTGCCGATTTTAGCAGACAAGGGAAGTCGTGTTGGTATTTTTGAAGAAATTTTTGCTGATATTGGCGATGAGCAATCTATTGAGCAGAGCTTGTCTACCTTCTCTAGCCACATGACCAATATTGTGGATATTCTTGGCAAGGTCAACCAGCATTCGCTCTTGCTCTTAGATGAGTTGGGGGCTGGTACAGATCCCCAAGAGGGAGCCGCTCTTGCCATGGCTATTCTGGAGGACCTTCGCCTGCGTCAAGTCAAGACTATGGCGACGACCCACTATCCAGAACTCAAGGCCTACGGTATTGAGACAGCCTTTGTGCAAAATGCCAGCATGGAGTTTGATACTGCAACTCTACGCCCGACCTATTGCTTTATGCAAGGAGTTCCTGGTCGAAGCAATGCCTTTGAGATTGCCAAACGTCTAGGCCTATCTGAAGTTATCGTAGGGGATGCCAGTCAGCAGGTCGATCAGGACAATGATGTCAATCGTATCATTGAGCAACTGGAAGAGCAGACGCTGGAAAGCCGTAAACGCTTGGACAATATCCGTGAGGTGGAGCAAGAAAATCTCAAGATGAATCGTGCTCTTAAAAAACTTTACAACGAGCTCAATCGTGAAAAGGAAACTGAGCTTAACAAAGCGCGTGAACAAGCTGCTGAGATTGTGGACATGGCCCTCAGTGAGAGTGACCAGATTCTCAAAAATCTCCATAGTAAATCTCAACTTAAACCCCACGAAATCATTGAAGCCAAGGCCAAGCTGAAAAAATTGGCTCCTGAAAAAGTAGATCTATCTAAAAACAAGGTCCTTCAAAAGGCCAAGAAAAAACGAGCTCCCAAGGTGGGAGATGATATCGTGGTTCTCAGTTATGGACAGCGTGGTACCTTGACTAGTCAACTCAAGGATGGCCGTTGGGAAGCCCAAGTCGGTTTGATTAAGATGACCTTGGAAGAGAAAGAGTTTGGCCTTGTTCAAGCCCAGCAAGAAAAACCAGTCAAGAAGAAACAGGTCAATGTTGTGAAACGAACTTCTGGGCGAGGACCTCAAGCTAGACTGGACCTTCGAGGCAAGCGCTATGAAGAAGCCATGAATGAGCTAGATGCCTTTATAGACCAAGCTTTGCTTAATAATATGGCTCAAGTAGATATCATCCATGGTATCGGAACAGGTGTTATCCGTGAAGGTGTCACCAAATATCTACAAAGAAACAAACATGTCAAGAGTTTCGGCTATGCCCCACAAAATGCTGGAGGCAGTGGTGCGACTATTGTTACCTTTAAAGGATAA
The DNA here is from genome assembly GCF_013277355.1 of Streptococcus sp. 1343. Classification (NCBI taxonomy): domain Bacteria; kingdom Bacillati; phylum Bacillota; class Bacilli; order Lactobacillales; family Streptococcaceae; genus Streptococcus; species Streptococcus sp. 1343. The sequence continues at coordinate 30,823 of NZ_VMMT01000071.1, read as the reverse complement.
GAAAAGCCTGAGGAAATATGTGATTCCTCAAGCTTTTTGATTTCTAGCCTAGACATCTAAAGGTTGTCCAGTGTGATTGAGTTGTGTGACAGTGACGAAGAAGTCCTCTCTCATTCGAGTCAGAAGTTGATTTGGATAAATTTTTTCAAAGTTATCAAGACTAGCAAAGATATGCTTAGCTAGTTCTAGACCTCTGACATCATCTTGTCTGAGAAAATTATTAGCCCGTTCCATGGAAAGATTAATCATCTCTGTCATCTTGGTACTCAATAGAGGGAAGGCATTAATTACTTCCAGAGTCTTCATTGCTAAATTCTCAGCCTTATCATAGTAGCCATTGACAGAATAATGCTTGATAGCAGTTCTTAAGCAGGCAATGTAGTAGTCAGCAGTACGGATTGAATGGTATTCAGTCTGTTTTTTTAGAGTATCTAATAAGTGGTAGAGCCTGTAATCTAAAAATTCGATTGAAAAGTGAGGAAGGATAGATGAAAAGATATTCACCTCAATTTTATTCCAATCATCTAGTTCACTAAGATAGCTCTTGATATATTCTAGTTCTTGATAGTCTTTTGGAGTCAGAAAAGAATCACCAATAATATTCGCAATAGCAAATTTATTGACTACACGATTGGCAATCACATAGTGTTCAGCGATTCCAGGATTTTCCAGAGGCTGATTAATCAAGCTAAGGATCTTTTTAAATTCACGCTTATAGGCCAAATCAGCAACTTGAGCCTGTAATTTATGAAATTTAGTTGGAAACATCTGCGTTTTGAGACTATCAAAGGTCTCCTTATCAATTCCAATATTAGACAGAATCTCTTCAAATTTTTGAATGGTTATTCGAGATTTCCCTTGCTCAAACTGACGTAAAAAATGTGGAGTCACTGTAGTTCCAGCAGCTTCCTTCTGAGTAAACCCTCTCTCCTCACGGATGGCCTTATAAACTAATCCATAAACACTTTCATCTTGCATCCTAAATCTCCTCAAGTCCTTTTTTCCATTCTATCATAATTCTACCAATTTTTAAGGTAATTGTTCAATAAAGGTAAATATAGATACGCTTTTCGTAAATAAGGTAAATAGCATGCTATACTGTAACCGTAAACAATAAAATTTTAAAGGAGATTTTTGATGATGAAGTCAAAAACAGTTTTAGTAATTAGCCTAGCGGCTGCAACATTTGGATTGGTCTCTCTTGTGGACACAGCAGGAGTTCTACCTTTTTCAGCGCAAACAGTGCAGGCTGACACACAAACGCTGACTCCAACTGCTAAATATTATATTCTTGTTCCAAAAGGTTCAGAAGTATTTAAAGGATGGAAGGGAACTGCTAATCGTCCCATTATTTGGGCTACAAAAACCACTCCAGAATTATCTTATTTCGAAGAAACTGCTCGAAATTATATAGCTCTTGAAAATAAGTCTGGTGCCAATTACATAGAGTGGAAGGGGACTGTAGAAGAGTTTAAAGAGGCTGTTAAGAAGTTGACTGGTAAAACAACAGCTTCCTCAACTCCAAAGACTTTTAACCAATCAACAACGAGTCAAAAAGATGGCTGGTCAGGTTCGTCCTACTACCAAAATGGTAGCAAAGTTACCAGTAAGTGGATTTTTGATAAGAACTATAATTCCTACTTCTACCTAGATGCTTCAGGTAATTATGTTCAAAATGCTTGGGTAGGAAACTACTACCTCAAGTCAGGTGGATATATGGCTAAAAGCGAGTGGATTTATGATAAGAATTATGGTTCATATTACTACCTAACGTCGGAAGGAAGTTACGCCCGTAATACTTGGGTGGGTAACTATTATCTCAAGTCAAACGGCAAGATGGCTAAAGGTGAATGGATTTATGACAGTAACTACAGCTCTTACTATTACTTAACATCAGAAGGAAGCTATGCTCGTAACACATGGGTGGGTAACTATTATCTCAAGTCAAATGGTAAGATGGCAGTGAATGAGCGTACACCAGATGGTTATCAAGTTGATGGATCAGGTAAGTGGATCCGCTCTAAGGGAACTCATACAGCCAGCAGTTCACAAGCAACATCATTAGGAATAAGCCTTTACCATGTCAATGATGCTATGACCTATATCGATATTGCTCTACCTAGTACTCCATCTTCATCTTATCAAGTAGCCTATGATTTTGCCTTAATTGATGTAAATACAGGTAAGGTTTCTACAGATGCTCATTTTACTGCTACTTACAGTCCAAGTCTACGTGTTTTTCAAACTCGTCACTTCTTTAGTGCAACTCCAGATGGAAGTTATCTCTTTGTTATCAAAGGAAAAGGACAAGATGGTAAGGTATATGATGGACAATCTGTTGTCTTTCGTGTAAAGAATCATCGTTTTGTCGGATAGATAAATGTTGCACTTTAAACAAATAAAGACTAAAAAATAAAGGAAATTAAAAACATGAACAAAAAGAAATTATTAGTATGTGCTTTGGCACTTTCAACAGTCGGAGTATTGTCAACTATTGACACAGCGGGAGTTCTACCTTTTTCAGCAAAAACAGTGCATGCTGATGACATTGTTGCAGTTGGTAATGTTGATCACAAGGTCAATCTAAGTTTGGTTGGTTATGATAAAAATCGTGGCGTTTCTGTCACTTTTTCAACTGATAGTGTTAATCCTAATTTTGTTAATAATTGGAATAGTAAGCAAGATTCTATTATTGTAAGAACGAAGCTTGTTAATGCTAAAACAAAAGAGGTTGTGGATAATGACACCGGAGCAAGTGTTAGATTGAGATCCTATGATTTAACAAAAAGCAGCATTGACTCTTATTCATATGAATCGATTCCTGATGGTGAATACAAATATGAAGCCTATGTAAGTGAATTTTATATTGATTCTCAGACTAAGCTTCGTCATCAATACAAAGGAGAATCTCCTATTTTTAGTATTAAAGACGGTAAATTTGCTGGTCTAGTATCTTCAACACAATCATCTACAACACCAACAACTACTGAAACTCCAAAACAATCTACTAACTCTACCTCAGGTCAGACTGGTTGGTCAGGTTCTTCTTACTATAAAGCTGGTGTTAAAGTAGTCAATCAATGGATTTTTGATGTTCAGTACAATTCTTACTTCTACCTAAATGCTTCAGGTAACTTTGTTCAAAATGCTTGGTCAGGAAGTTATTACCTCAAATCAGGTGGCTACATGGCTAAGAGCGAATGGATTTATGACAATAACTATAAATCATACTATTACTTGACAGCAGAGGGCAGATATGCGCGTAATGCTTGGGCTGGAAGTTACTACCTCAAATCAGATGGTAAAATGGCTAAGAGTGAGTGGATTTATGATAGTAGCTACAAATCTTACTATTACCTAACATCAGAAGGAAGCTATGCTCGTAACACATGGGTAGGTGACTACTATCTCAAGTCAAATGGTAAGATGGCAGTCAACGAACGTACCCCAGATGGCTACAAAGTAGATGGCTCAGGTAAGTGGGTTAAATAGAATAAAAGTAGTGAAAGGAATTAGCACAGGCTGGTTCCTTTCTCTTAGATAAGGGAGAAATATGAAAAAGTTACTATTAACCACAACACTTTCACTGACACTAGTTCTAGGAGGTTGTCAGTATCTACCTTGGAATAAAAGCGCGGAACCAGCATCCGAGGAAGTAGCAACTCCAGAGATAGATTACAGCAAATATAACAAGGTTTTGGATGACTACGAAAAAGTAGCGAAAGGCACCTTCCCGAAAGGTATAGATGTCAATCCCCTAGCTAGTCAAGTGAAGTCTTCTCAAGGCTTTTATACAGATGTAGTTTATCACAAGACGGATTTGAATAATGATGGAGTCGATGAACTCTTGCTTGCTCTTGAAATGAAGAGTGGCGAAAAGAGTTTACTTGATATTCGTACGCTGAAAGACGAAAAGGTGATTCGTTTGACTGATCAAGAAAATCGTTTAGACCAGATTGGTGAGAGAATGACAGTCGGTATCTTGCCAGATAATTCTCTGCTCTATCGTGGAGCTGGTACAGCAACGAGTCACATCTATGCTCACTACCAATTTAGTGAAGACGGACAGTCTTTGGTAAAGGGTAAGGAGGCTCAAGAAGTAGCAGATCTTGGGGTCGGTTCTCCCATTTCTTTAGATACTTTAAGCTGGAAGTCAGTTTCAGATAAGATTCTTGGCGGAAGCAGTGAAGACAAGAGTACAGATGAAGCCAAACCAAGCGTAGATTACAGTTCTTATAACAGCATTTTGAAGGATTATGAATTTATTTTAGACCATAAGGCAGAGGTTAAGGATAATATCAATCTAACTGCTAATATCTATGCAGGGATGGCAGAACGCAGTCAAGCCTTCACCTATGCAATGGTTGATATGGATAAAAATGGCATTGATGAATTGATTGTCTTTTCGAAAAATGGTAGTGAGATTTTAGATATTTTTACACTCAAAGATCAGAAAGTTATTCGCCTCACCAATGCTGAAAATAAAATGCAGATGCTTGGAACACGCTTTAAGGCCTATCTCCTAGAAGATGGGAAGCATTATACCCAGTGGAATCCGTTCGCAGGAGATCCACAGACCATTCATACCATTTGGAAATTGAATAGTAGTGGGGACAAACTAGAGAAGGTTAAAGAAGCTAAGACAGAGGATGAAGTCAGTCCTGGTGCTCGAATGAATCTATCTAGTCTGACTTGGAAATCTGTAACAGAAAAATTTGCTGCAACAGCATCTTCATCAAATCAAAATACTTCTGGGAAAATGGACATTAATGCCATAAAAAATGGAGATTTCTCTAGTATTGAGGGAAAATGGAGTAATGGTCATGGAGGAGAAGATTTAGTCTTTAGTAAAGATGGCTTGATAGCGCCAGAGAAATTTAAGGTTGACCTTGCAGAATCAGAAATAGTCAATGATTTTTTACGAGCTCGCTACTCAGGTCCATCTTTTGGAGTCTTTATTCAATTCATACCAGCAGGTGTTAGAATACCTGATGAGACATCAATGGATTAATATCAGACGCTTCGGATATTAGTAAAGATAGAATTCTCTATCGCGCTTCATTTCCAGTACATAATAAACCAGAACAATTCTTATATCGTGTAGACTAGGAGTGAAACAGATTGATTTAATTAACAGCACCTCACGCACATGGAAATGCTCAATCTTTTTATACTGAGTCAAATAAGATTTTCCCAAAATCCATTGACAAAAGCCAACATTTTTTGTAAAATAAGAATCAATTAAATACCAACACCGAATGAAGTTTAATAGAAGTGGGGAATCGTTTGATTTTCCATGACTGTAAATGGACGGAACTCTGGAGAGACCGTAAAGGCACCGAAGGGGCAAGGCAGGCAACTGCTCAAACTCTCAGGTAAAAGGACAGAGCTAGGATAGACCGCTTTTTAGCATTTATCTAAGCATTCCAGAGTACATGTATCTTGCATGTGCTCTTTCTTTTGGGGTTGAAACGATAGGAGAAGGAAATGTTAGAATTGCTTAAATCAATCGATGCTTTTGCTTGGGGACCGCCCCTCTTGATTTTATTGGTCGGAACAGGGCTTTACCTAACTATTCGGCTAGGACTCTTGCAGGTTTTGCGTCTGCCCAAGGCCTTTCAGCTTATTTTTATCCAGGATAAGGGACATGGGGATGTATCCAGTTTTGCAGCTCTGTGTACAGCCTTGGCATCAACCGTTGGAACAGGAAATATCATAGGAGTTGCGACGGCTATCAAGGTTGGTGGACCAGGAGCCCTCTTTTGGATGTGGATGGCGGCTTTCTTTGGAATGGCTACAAAGTATGCGGAAGGACTCTTGGCCATTAAATACCGCACCAAGGACGACCATGGTGCAGTGGCGGGAGGTCCCATGCACTATATCCTTCTAGGAATGGGGGAGAAGTGGCGACCACTTGCTGTTTTGTTTGCAGTAGCAGGAGTACTGGTTGCTCTCTTGGGAATCGGAACCTTCACCCAAGTCAACTCGATTACAGAATCTATCCAAAATACAACGGCGATTTCGCCAACCATCACAGCTCTCGTCTTGTCTGTCTTTGTAGCGATTGCAGTCTTTGGCGGACTCAAGTCCATTTCAAAGGTTTCAACTACTGTTGTTCCTTTTATGGCTATCATTTATATCTTAGGAACTCTTACAGTTATTTTCTTTAATATCGGAAAAATCCCTGGCACAATCGATTTAGTCTTTACCTCAGCTTTTAGTCCCCTTGCTGCGGTAGGTGGATTTGCTGGTGCTAGCGTTCGGATGGCTATTCAAAATGGTGTGGCGCGTGGTGTGTTCTCAAACGAATCTGGTCTGGGTTCTGCTCCTATTGCAGCTGCAGCTGCCAAGACAAATGAACCAGTAGAGCAAGGTTTGATTTCCATGACAGGAACCTTTATTGATACCCTCATCATTTGTACTCTAACTGGTTTGACCATCTTGGTAACTGGAGTTTGGAGTGGTGACTTGAATGGGGTTGCCTTGACTCAGTCAGCTTTCTCAACAGTCTTTTCACACTTTGGGCCTGCCCTCTTGACCATCTTCCTTGTACTTTTTGCCTTTACAACGATTCTAGGTTGGAACTATTACGGAGAACGCTGTTTTGAGTTCCTCTTTGGGGTTCGCTTTATCTGGCTCTACCGTGTGGTTTTTGTGCTCATGGTCTTGTTAGGAGGATTTATCGAGTTGGATATGGTCTGGATTATCGCAGATATCGTCAACGCCTTGATGGCTCTGCCAAACTTGATTGCCCTCTTGGTCTTGTCGCCAGTCGTTATTGCTGAAACTAAAAAGTATTTTGACAAATAATGGAATCACACAGCTCGTGTGATTTTTTTGCCTATAAATAATTTTTATCAGCCTGATATATAATATATATTATGCAAGTGATTGGAAGTGTGATAAACTAATACTCAATGAAAATCAAAGAGCAAACTAGGAAGCTAGCCGAAAGCTGTACTTGAGTACGGTAAGGCGACGCTGACGCGGTTTGAATTTGATTTTCGAAGAGTATAATATACAACGAAAATCTTATGAGAGGAATAAACCTTTATCTTAAATAAACTTAGGAATCAGGATTTTATAAGATTTTCCAATAATATTAGTGTCAATAACAAGAAAAGAGGTATCTTATGACAACATTTACCATCCATACAGTAGAATCAGCACCAGCAGAAGTGAAAGAGGTTCTTGAAACAGTAGAAAAAGATAACAATGGCTATATTCCCAACCTAATCGGTCTCTTGGCCAATGCACCGACTGCTTTAGAAGCCTACCAAACTGTCGCATCTATCAACCGTCGCAACAGCCTGACACCCGTTGAGCGTGAAGTGGTGCAAATCACGGCAGCCGTGACCAATGGTTGTGCCTTCTGTGTCGCAGGTCACACAGCCTTTTCCATCAAACAAATCCAGATGAATGATGACTTGATTCAAGCTCTTCGCAATCGTACTCCAATTGAAACAAATCCTAAATTGGATACCCTAGCTAAGTTTACTTTGGCAGTTATCAATACCAAGGGTCGTGTAGGAGATGAAGCCTTGTCTGAGTTTTTAGAAGCTGGCTACACCCAACAAAATGCCTTGGATGTGGTTCTTGGTGTCAGCCTAGCAAGCCTCTGTAACTATGCCAACAACCTAGCCAATACCCCAATTAACCCAGAATTGCAACCTTATGCTTAATTCATATCTGAGTAAAAAATGAAGTCTGAAATCAACGGACTTCGTTTTTTATCCCCTCATTTAAGCGCTTTTATGCTATACTGAAACTAACATGATTATTGGAGGTTAGGATGAAAAAACTCCCCTTGGTATTTTCTGGTTGTTTGCTAGGTTTAGCAGGATCTGGAAATCTTATTTTAGATACGTTGCCGGTTCTGTCACATCTTTTTAGTCTGACAGGTTTGATTTTGTGGATTTACTTTCTGCTTCTGCATCTTTTTAATTGGAAAGAAACCAAGCAAGAGTTGACCAAGCCCCCTCTTTTATCAGGAATGGCCACCTTTCCCATGGCTGGGATGATTTTATCGACCTATGTCTTTCGCGTATTCCCTCATCTTCCTTTGGTTGCGCAAGGACTCTGGTGGTGTTCATTTCTCTTGGATTTGGCCTTGATTGCTGGTTTCACCATCAAGTTTGCTTGTCCAGGTAAGAGAGTCAATGCGACTCCAAGTTGGACTGTTCTCTATGTAGGGATAGCAGTGGCTGCTTTAACCTATCCTCTTGTAGGTATCATCGAAATTGCCTATGCGACCTTGAGTTTTGGTTTTCTCCTAACCTTCTATCTCTATCCGCTTATTTATAGCGATTTAAAGAAAAATCCACTCCCATTAGCCTTGCTTGGGCAAGAAGGTATCTACTGTGCTCCCTTTTCTTTGCTTTTGGCTTCTCTGGTTCGAGTTGGAGGAGCTAGCCTACCGACTTGGGTCTTGATTTTCATGCTTTTGGCTTCCCAATCCTTCTTTTTCTTTGTTTTGACTCGCCTACCCAATATTTTAAAACAAGGTTTTCAACCAGCCTTCTCAGCCCTCACCTTCCCGACTATTATCACAGCTACTTCGCTTAAGATGGCTCAGGGAATCTTGAAACTTCCATTTTTGGATTATTTGGTACTGGCTGAAACTGTTATTTGCCTAATCATTTTGCTTTTTGTATTAGGCGCATATCTGAATTGGTTACGAAAAAAGGTCTAGCTAGAAATAGCTAAACTTTATTTTTTATGGTTTGATAACCTCAGCTCCACCCATGTATGGACGAAGTGCTTCTGGGATGGTCACAGAACCATCTTCATTTTGGTAGTTTTCAAGAATAGCAGCCACTGTACGTCCAACTGCAAGTCCAGAACCGTTTAAGGTGTGGAGCAATTTTACTTTGCCATCTGCTTCATCACGGTAACGGATTTGGGCACGACGGGCTTGGAAATCTTCTGTGTTTGAACAGCTTGAAATTTCACGGTAGGTATTTTGTGCTGGAATCCACACTTCCAAGTCGTAAGTCTTCGCAGCTGAGAAGCCCATATCTCCAGTAGAGAGCGCAACGACACGGTATGGAAGGTTGAGTTTTTGAAGAATGTTTTCAGCGTTGGCTGTCATTTTTTCCAATTCTTCGTAAGATTCTTCTGGTTTGGCAAATTTAACCATTTCAACTTTGTGGAATTGGTGCAAACGAATCAAGCCACGAGTATCACGGCCAGCTGAACCAGCCTCAGAACGGAATGATGGGCTCATAGCAGTAAAGTAGATTGGTAGGTCTTTACCGTCAAGGATTTCATCACGGTAGTAGTTTGTCAGAGGAACTTCGGCTGTAGGAATAAGGACATAATTGCTGTCGCTCAATTCAAAAGTATCTTCCTTGAATTTTGGATATTGACCAGTCCCAAACATAGAGTCATGGTTAACCATGTAAGGTGTGATGACTTCCGTATAGCCTTCCTTGCCATGCTCATCCAACATAAAGTTGTAGATAGCACGTTCCAAACGAGCACCGAGACCTTCATAGAAGAGGAAGCGAGCACCCGTTACTTTACCACCGCGTTCCCAGTCAAGGATACCAAGGTCTTCACCGAGATCCCAGTGAGCTTTTGGCTCAAAGTCAAACTCGCGTGGAGTCCCCCAACGGCGAACTTCCACATTGTCATCTTCGTCAGCCCCAACAGGAACACTGTCAGCTGGAATGTTTGGAAGAGTAGTGGTAAATTCTGTCAATTTAGCATCGATGTCTGCCAATTCAGCATCCAAGGCTTTAACCTCAGCAGATAGGTTTTGCATGGCAGCAATCTTGTCATCTGCATTTTCCTTGTTGCGTTTGGCTTGGGCAATCTCAGCAGAAACTGTGTTGCGTTCTGCTTTGAGAGTTTCAACCTTGACCAAAATGTCACGACGTTTAGCATCGATTTCTTTCATCTCATTCAAGACAGTAGCATCTACACCACGTGTAGCCAATTTTTCTGCGACAGCATCAAAGTCTGTACGAATACGTTTGATATCTAACATAAGAACTCCTTTATGAAAAAAGCACACCTGACAAAGCGTTGGAGTGGCAGGGCCACGGTTCCATCCAACTTCACAGGTGTGCACTTGATTGTGTATGTAATTGTTACTAACGGTAGAATTTCACCTATCCCTCCTATCTGCTCGCAGCACCCGCAGACTTTCTGAAAGAAGAAGATAACCTACTTATCCGTTGCTATGATTATACTAAAGTTTCTACTTTTTTGCAAATAGATTTTTAAATTTTTGGCTAATTGTCTGAATCAGGGTCGGAAGTTTGACGACCTTGTCATTACCCAGTTTTTCGCGTGCAATTTTGAGAATAGCACCTGAGTCTTTTGAAGCAAAAAGGAATTTTCCTTTGTCTGTAAAGACTTCGAAGTGGCGACTGATTTTTCGTCCAGTGACATTGGCTCCAATCTGATTGATATGCCCCCAAGGAATCTGGATAAATTGTTCGACATTGACGTCTGGGTAAAATTCTAAGGCCTGATCTCCGACAAGGAATTTCCCAACTTTTCCAGCGATAGAGAGGTAGGAAGTGCCTGTCGTGCTGAGAAGCACTGTTTTATTAAGTGATTGGGCCATGATTAGTCTTCCTTACTTTCTCCGAAAAAGGCATTGTAGAGGGCTTTGATTGCTGCTTTCTCTTGGTCTTTATTGACAACAAACATAATAGAAACTTCACTAGAACCTTGAGACATCATCTGGATGTTGATCTTGTTTTCAGATAGAGCGCGAGTTGCAGTAGCAGTGACACCAATATGGCTCTTCATTTTTTCTCCAACAATCATAATGATTGAAAGGTCGTGTTCGATTTCTGCATGGTCTACTTCAGCCTTTTGAACCAACTGACGCAGGATTTCTTCTTCCTTGATAGGAGTTAGTTCGCGAGAACGGAGGATAATCGAAAGATCGTCGATACCAGTTGGCATATGTTCCCAACCGATGTTAAGATCTTCAAGGATTTGCAGAACCTTGCGTCCAAATCCAACCTCACGGTTCATAAGGTATTTCGACATGTTGATGCTGACAAAGCCTGAGTCACCAGCAATTCCCACAACTGGAAATTCATCACTACTGTGTTTTAGAACGATACGAGTACCTGGGTGGTCAGGGTTATTGGTATTCTTGATAACCAGAGGGATTTTTCCACGGTAGGCAGGAAGAAGAGCTTCGTCATGAAGAACTGAGAATCCTGCATAGGCCAACTCACGCATTTCACGGTAGGTCAACTCAGGGATCGAGTGTGGTTGGTGGATAATACCAGGGTGGGCTGCAAAGATACCATCAACGTCCGTAAAGTTTTCATAGAGGTCGGCTTTTACACCTGCAGCAATGATAGAACCTGTAATATCAGAACCTCCACGTGAGAAAGTACAGATTTGATTTTCCTTGGTAACTCCAAAGAAACCAGGAATGACAAGAACTTCATTTGCATTTGTCAATTCTTCAATCTTGTCATAACTTGATGGAATGATGCGAGCGTGACCAGGTTCACTTGTGACCACAATCCCAGCTTCTCTAGGGTGCATATAGCGTGCATCGATACCATTTTGGTTAAAGTAGGCAGCAATCAATTTGGCATTGTTATTTTCACCGGCTGCTAGGAAAGTATCGTAGAGAAATTCATTTTCATCAATAGGAAGAGTGGCCAAGGCACGAATACTTTTTGAAATTTTTTCTAGCACAGCTGGTTTAAGACCTAGTTCACTAACCATAGCAGCATAGCGGTCGATAATCCAGTTTTGGCTCTTGCTAATATCGTTACCAGCAACATAATCGCGGTAGTATTTAATCAAGGCATCCGTAACCTTAGTATCTTCAGCATTGCGTTTTCCTGGTGCAGAAACAACTACAAAACGACGCTCTGGATCGCTTTTAACGATGTTTAAAACTTTTTCTAATTGACCAGCAGAGGCAAGAGAGCTACCTCCAAATTTAACAACTTTCATAAGAACTCCTAAAGTAAGTATTTTATACGATTATAGCAGAAAGAAAGGCTTTTTTCAATGAAGAAAATAAGATGCTTTATAGGATAAAGCGAGCCTTTCCAATCGGCTGAGACACTTTCAGTCAATTTTTTCTTGCTTTCTGCTCCTGAAAAAGATATACTTTGCAAATAAAATAATTCAATACTCAATGAAAATCAAAGAGCAAACTAGGAAGCTAGCCGTAGTCAGCTCAAAGCACTGCTTTGAGGTTGTGGATAGAACTGACGAAGTCAGCTCAAAATACTGTTTTGAGGATGCAGATGGAAGCTGACGCGGTTTGAAGAGATTTTCGAAGAGTATAAACTGCTTATAAAATAAAAAGGAGCCCTGATGGAACATATTATTTATCAGCTTGAAGAGGATTTGGCAATTATTACTTTAAACCGTCCTGATGTCGCTAATGGTTTCCATATTCCCATGTGTGAGGAGATCTTAGAAGCCTTGACTCTGGCAGAAGAAAATCCAGCTGTGCATTTTATCTTAATCAATGCCAATGGAAAGGTCTTCTCAGTTGGGGGAGATTTGGTAGAGATGAAGCGGGCAGTGGATGAGGATGATATTCCATCATTGACAAAAATCGCAGAGTTGGTCAATACGATTTCTTATAAAATCAAGCAAATAGCCAAACCTGTTTTAATGGAAGTTGACGGTGCTGTTGCAGGTGCCGCAGCGAATATGGCTGTTGCGGCAGATTTCTGTTTGGCGACGGATAAGGCTAAGTTTATCCAAGCCTTTGTTGGTGTTGGTTTGGCTCCAGATGCAGGGGGAATTCATCTCTTGAGCCGCAGTATCGGTGTGACGCGTGCTGCTCAATTAGCTATGACAGGAGAGGCTTTAACGGCAGAAAAAGCCCTAGAATGGGGGTTGGTTTACCGCGTTTCTGAAGCTGAAAAACTTGAAAAGACGAGAGAACAGCTTCTTAAAAAATTAAGACGTGCTTCAAGTAATTCCTATGCTGCCATTAAGAAGTTGGTTTGGGAGAGCCAGTTTAAAGACTGGCAGGGTTACGCTACTTTAGAACTGAACCTACAGAAATCCTTAGCTCAAACAGAGGATTTCAAAGAAGGAGTGCGAGCTCATTCGGAGAGAAGAAGACCTAAATTTACAGGAAAATAAAAAATACTTGCATCATTCTTTGAATTTTGATATAATTCTTTCTGTCAAATGTTTTGATTGTAAAAGTTTTTTGAAGAAGGAGGGATATGAAAAATGGACTACCAACGAATCAATGAATATTTAACATCTATATTTAACAATGTCCTTGTAATTGAGGAAGTGAACTTGAGAGGTAGTCGTTTTAAGGATATCTCCATCAAAGAAATGCATACGATTGATGTCATCGGTAAGGCTCCAGATGTGACTCCAAGTCAAGTGTCAAAAGAGTTGATGGTAACTCTTGGAACTGTTACGACAAGTTTGAACAATTTAGAGCGTAAGGGCTACATTGAGCGAGTTCGGTCAGAACAGGATCGTCGTGTGGTGCATCTGCATTTGACAAAGAAGGGGCGCTTGATCCATAGACTGCATAAACGCTTCCACAAGGCCATGGTAGAAAAAATTATTGATGGCATGAGCGAGGAAGAAATTGATGTTATGAGCAAAGGTTTGACTAATCTTTACCAATTTTTGGAGGATTTGAAATAATGGCTTTTGCAAAAATAAGCCAGGTTGCTCATTATGTGCCAGAGCAAGTGGTTACAAATCACGACTTGGCTCAGATTATGGATACCAATGATGAGTGGATTTCAAGTCGAACGGGAATACGACAAAGGCATATTTCAAGAACAGAATCTACCAGTGATTTGGCTACGGAAGTTGCTAAGAAACTGATGGCAAAAGCTGGAATAATAGGAGAGGAACTGGATTTTATCATCCTAGCTACCATTACTCCAGATTCGATGATGCCCTCTACAGCTGCTCGTGTTCAAGCTAATATTGGTGCTAATAAAGCCTTTGCTTTTGACTTAACCGCGGCTTGCAGTGGATTTGTATTTGCTCTTTCAACTGCTGAAAAGTTTATCGCTTCTGGTCGCTTTCAAAAAGGCTTGGTGATTGGTAGTGAAACCCTCTCTAAGGCAGTCGATTGGTCGGATCGATCAACAGCTGTGTTGTTTGGAGATGGTGCTGGTGGTGTCTTGTTAGAAGCTAGCGAGCAAGAGAATTTCTTAGCTGAGAGTCTCAATAGCGATGGAAGTCGCAGTGAGTGTTTAACTTATGGGCATTCAGGTTTGCATTCTCCATTTTCAGATCAAGAAAGTGCAGATTCATTTTTGAAGATGGATGGACGCGCAGTCTTTGATTTTGCCATTCGAGATGTAGCCAAGTCTATCAAGCAGACTATTGAAGAATCTCCTATAGAGGCGACAGACTTGGATTATCTGCTATTGCATCAGGCTAATATCCGTATTTTGGATAAGATGGCTAGAAAAATTGGTGTTGACCGAGACAAACTTCCAGCCAATATGATGGAATATGGCAATACCAGTGCAGCCAGTATCCCGATTTTACTTTCAGAGTGTGTAGAACAAGGTCTCATCCCTTTAGATGGTAGCCAGACTGTTCTTCTATCAGGCTTCGGTGGAGGCTTGACCTGGGGCACGCTCATTCTTACAATTTAGGTAATCATGTGGTGAACACATTGTTATAAAAAACTATTTATTTTAAAGGAGTCCTATCATGGCAGTATTTGAAAAAGTACAAGAAATTATCGTTGAAGAACTTGGAAAAGATGCATCAGAAGTAACACTTGAATCAACTTTTGATGATTTGGACGCTGATTCATTGGACTTGTTCCAAGTAATTTCAGAAATCGAAGATGCTTTTGATATCCAAATCGAAGCAGAAGATGACTTGAAAACAGTTGGTGACTTGGTTGCCTACGTTGAAGAGCAAACAAAATAATACTCAATGAAAATCAAAGAGCAAACTAGGAAGCTAGCCGCAGGCTGTACTTGAGTACGGCAAGGTGACGCTGACGTGGTTTGAATTTGATTTTCGAAGAGTATAAGCAGAATATAGATAGAAGGAGTAGGGAAACCCGCTCCCTCTTGTTTAGGCAATAGTTTGATTGTCAAATTATGACAGTATCGAACTATTACGTAAGCAAGAAACGATGGAGGCACTATGAAAACGCGTATTACAGAATTATTGAACATTGATTATCCTATCTTTCAAGGAGGAATGGCTTGGGTTGCTGATGGTGATTTGGCAGGGGCTGTTTCTAAAGCTGGAGGACTAGGGATTATCGGTGGGGGAAATGCCCCGAAAGAAGTTGTCAAGGCAAATATTGATAAGATCAAATCATTGACGGATAAACCCTTTGGTGTCAACATCATGCTCTTGTCTCCCTTTGTGGAAGATATTGTAGATCTCGTTATCGAGGAAGGTGTTAAGGTAGTGACAACAGGTGCAGGAAATCCTGGTAAATACATGGAACGTTTCCATGAAGCTGGGATAATCGTTATTCCTGTCGTTCCTAGTGTTGCTTTAGCTAAACGCATGGAAAAAATCGGTGCAGACGCTGTTATTGCAGAAGGAATGGAAGCTGGGGGGCATATCGGTAAATTAACAACCATGACCTTGGTGCGACAGGTAGCCACAGCTGTATCTATTCCTGTTATTGCTGCAGGAGGAATTGCGGATGGTGAAGGTGCTGCGGCTGGCTTTATGCTAGGCGCAGAGGCTGTACAGGTGGGGACACGGTTTGTAGTTGCAAAAGAGTCGAATGCCCATCCAAACTACAAGGAGAAAATTTTAAAAGCAAGGGATATTGATACTACGATTTCAGCTCAGCACTTTGGTCATGCTGTTCGTGCTATTAAAAATCAGTTGACTAGAGATTTTGAACTGGCTGAAAAAGATGCCTTTAAGCAGGAAGATCCTGATTTAGAAATCTTTGAACAAATGGGAGCAGGCGCCCTAGCCAAAGCAGTTGTTCACGGTGATGTGGATGGTGGCTCTGTCATGGCAGGTCAAATCGCAGGGCTTGTTTCTAAAGAAGAAACAGCTGAAGAAATCCTAAAAGATTTGTATTACGGAGCAGCTAAGAAAATTCAAGAAGAAGCCTCTCGCTGGGCAGGAGTTGTAAGAAATGACTAAAACAGCCTTTTTATTTGCTGGTCAAGGTGCCCAGTATCTAGGGGTGGGACGGGATCTCTATGATCACTACCCTATTGTCAAAGAAACGATTGATCGAGCGAGTCAGGTGCTCGGTTATGATTTGCGTTATCTCATCGATAGGGAAGAAGACAAACTCAATCAGACCCGCTATACGCAACCAGCCATTCTAGCGACTTCGGTTGCTATCTACCGTTTATTGCAAGAAAAGGGCTATCAGCCTGATATGGTTGCTGGTTTATCTCTTGGAGAATACTCTGCCTTGGTGGCAAGCGGCGCCTTGGATTTTGAAGATGCGGTTGCCTTGGTAGCTAAGCGTGGAGCCTATATGGAAGAAGCGGCTCCTGCTGACTCTGGCAAGATGGTAGCAGTTCTCAATACGCCAGTAGAGGTCATTGAAGAAGCCTGTCAAAAAGCTTCTGAACTTGGAGTGGTTACTCCAGCCAACTATAACACACCTGCACAAATCGTCATTGCTGGAGAAGTGGTTGCAGTTGATCGAGCGGTTGAACTTTTGCAAGAAGCAGGTGCCAAACGCTTGATTCCTCTCAAGGTGTCAGGTCCCTTTCACACCGCTCTCCTTGAACCTGCTAGCCAGAAACTAGCTGAAACTCTAGCTCAGGTAAGTTTTTCAGATTTTACTTGTCCCCTAGTCGGCAATACAGAAGCTGCTGTGATGCAAAAAGAGGACATTGCTCAGCTCTTGACGCGTCAGGTCAAGGAACCCGTTCGTTTCTATGAAAGTATTGGGGTCATGCAAGAAGCAGGCATAAGCAACTTTATCGAGATTGGACCGGGGAAAGTCTTGTCAGGTTTTGTAAAAAAAATTGATCAAACTGCTCACTTAGCTCATGTGGAAGATCAAGCGAGTTTAGTAGCACTTTTAGAGAAATAGGCTAAAATAAGTAGAAGTTTTGAAAGGAAAAAAATGAAACTAGAACATAAAAATATCTTTATTACAGGTTCGAGTCGTGGAATTGGTCTTGCCATCGCCCACAAGTTTGCTCAAGTAGGAGCCAACATTGTCTTAAACAGTCGTGGGGCAATCTCAGAAGAATTGCTTGCTGAGTTTTCAAACTATGGTATCAAGGTGGTTCCCATTTCAGGAGATGTATCAGATTTTGCAGACGCTAAGCGTATGATTGATCAAGCTATTGCAGAACTGGGTTCAGTAGATGTTTTGGTCAACAATGCAGGGATCACCCAAGATACTCTTATGCTTAAGATGACAGAAGCAGATTTTGAAAAAGTGCTCAAGGTCAATCTGACTGGTGCCTTTAATATGACACAATCAGTCTTGAAACCGATGATGAAAGCCAGAGAAGGTGCTATCATTAATATGTCTAGTGTTGTTGGTTTGATGGGGAATATTGGTCAAGCTAACTATGCTGCTTCTAAGGCTGGCTTGATTGGCTTTACCAAGTCTGTGGCACGCGAGGTCGCTAGTCGGAATATACGAGTCAATGTGATTGCTCCAGGAATGATTGAGTCTGATATGACAGCTATCTTATCAGATAAGATTAAGGAAGCTACACTAGCTCAGATTCCGATGAAAGAATTTGGGCAGGCAGAGCAGGTTGCAGATTTGACAGTATTTTTAGCAGGCCAAGATTATCTAACTGGTCAAGTGGTTGCCATTGATGGTGGCTTAAGTATGTAGCGAAAGCTAGAGGTGAAAAGAATGAAACTAAATCGAGTAGTGGTAACAGGTTATGGAGTAACATCTCCAATCGGAAATACACCAGAAGAATTTTGGAATAGTTTAGCAACTGGGAAAATCGGCATTGGTGGCATTACAAAATTTGATCATAGTGACTTTGATGTTCATAATGCGGCAGAAATCCAAGATTTTCCGTTCGATAAATACTTTGTAAAAAAAGATACCAACCGTTTTGATAACTATTCTTTATATGCCTTGTATGCAGCCCAAGAGGCTGTAAATCATGCCAATCTTGATGTAGAGGCTCTTAATAGGGATCGTTTTGGTGTTATCGTTGCATCTGGTATTGGTGGAATCAAGGAAATTGAAGATCAGGTACTTCGCCTTCATGAAAAAGGGCCCAAACGTGTCAAACCAATGACTCTTCCAAAAGCTTTACCAAATATGGCTTCTGGGAATGTAGCCATGCGTTTTGGTGCAAACGGTGTTTGTAAATCTATCAATACTGCCTGCTCTTCATCAAATGATGCGATTGGGGATGCCTTCCGCTCCATTAAGTTTGGTTTCCAAGATGTGATGTTGGTGGGAGGAACAGAAGCTTCTATCACACCTTTTGCCATCGCTGGTTTCCAAGCCTTAACAGCTCTCTCTACTACAGAGGATCCAACTCGTGCTTCGATCCCATTTGATAAGGATCGCAATGGGTTTGTTATGGGTGAAGGTTCAGGGATGTTGGTTCTAGAAAGTCTTGAACACGCTGAAAAACGTGGAGCTACTATCCTGGCTGAAGTGGTTGGTTACGGAAATACTTGTGATGCCTACCACATGACTTCTCCACATCCAGAAGGTCAGGGAGCTATCAAGGCCATCAAACTAGCCTTGGAAGAAGCTGAGATTTCTCCAGAGCAAGTAGCCTATGTCAATGCTCACGGAACGTCAACTCCTGCCAATGAAAAAGGAGAAAGTGGTGCTATCGTAGCTGTTCTTGGTAAGGAAGTACCTGTATCATCAACCAAGTCTTTTACAGGACATTTGCTGGGGGCTGCGGGTGCAGTAGAAGCTATCGTCACCATCGAAGCTATGCGTCATAACTTTGTACCAATGACAGCTGGGACAAGTGAAGTATCAGATTATATCGAAGCTAATGTCGTTTATGGACAAGGCTTGGAGAAAGAAATTCCATACGCTATTTCAAATACTTTTGGTTTTGGAGGCCACAATGCAGTTCTTGCTTTCAAACGTTGGGAGAATAGATAAGTATGAATTTAAACGATATTAAAGACTTGATGACTCAATTTGACCAGTCAAGTTTGAGAGAATTTTCTTATAAAAATGGGACGGATGAGTTGCAGTTTAGCAAGAATGAAGCAAGACCTGTGCCTGAAGTTGCAACTCAAGTCGCTCCAGCACCCGTTCTAGCAACACCGAGTCCAGTAGCTCCTACATCTGCTCCAGCAGAGACTGTAGCAGAAGAAGTTCCAGCTCCAGCTGAAGCAAGTGTGGCTACTGAGGGAAATCTTGTAGAGAGTCCACTTGTTGGAGTGGTTTACTTGGCTGCTGGACCAGATAAACCTGCCTTCGTTACAGTTGGTGATAGTGTCAAAAAAGGTCAAACATTGGTAATTATCGAAGCCATGAAAGTCATGAATGAAATCCCAGCTCCTAAGGATGGTGTGGTAACGGAAATTCTCGTCTCTAACGAAGAAATGGTTGAGTTTGGTAAAGGATTGGTACGTATCAAATGATCGATATTCAAGGAATCAAAGAAGCCCTTCCCCACCGTTATCCTATGCTTCTAGTGGACCGTGTCTTGGAAGTGAGCGAGGATACCATTGTTGCTATCAAAAATGTGACCATCAACGAGCCTTTCTTTAACGGTCATTTTCCTCAATACCCAGTTATGCCAGGTGTCCTGATTATGGAAGCCTTGGCGCAAACTGCTGGTGTGTTGGAGTTATCAAAACCTGAAAATAAAGGAAAACTGGTCTTTTACGCTGGTATGGACAAGGTTAAGTTCAAGAAGCAAGTTGTACCAGGCGACCAATTGGTTATGACAGCGACTTTTGTAAAACGTCGTGGCACCATAGCTGTGGTTGAAGCAAAGGCTGAAGTGGATGGCAAGCTTGCAGCCAGTGGTACCCTTACTTTTGCAATTGGGAACTAAGGAGGTTCTCCATGTTTCGAAAAATTTTAATTGCCAATCGTGGTGAAATTGCGGTTCGTATTATCCGTGCGGCACGTGAATTGGGGATTGCGACGGTAGCGGTTTATTCAACTGCTGATAAGGAAGCTCTTCATACGCTTTTGGCAGATGAAGCAGTTTGTATTGGTCCTGGCAAGGCAACAGAGTCTTATCTCAATATTAATGCAGTTCTATCAGCTGCAGTCTTGACTGAGGCAGAAGCTATTCACCCTGGTTTTGGATTTCTCAGTGAAAATTCCAAATTTGCGACCATGTGTGAAGAAGTAGGTATCAAGTTTATCGGTCCATCTGGTCATGTTATGGATATGATGGGGGATAAGATCAATGCGCGTGCTCAGATGATTAAAGCAGGTGTGCCTGTTATACCAGGTTCAGATGGAGAAGTGCATAACTCTGAAGAAGCTTTAATTGTTGCTGAAAAAATTGGCTATCCTGTTATGCTCAAGGCTTCAGCAGGTGGAGGTGGTAAAGGGATTCGTAAGGTTGAAAAACCAGATGACCTCGTTTCTGCCTTTGAAACTGCCTCTAGTGAGGCCAAGGCCAATTATGGCAATGGTGCCATGTACATAGAACGGGTTATCTATCCAGCTCGGCACATTGAGGTTCAAATCCTAGGTGATGAGCATGGACATGTGATTCACTTGGGTGAACGGGATTGTTCTCTTCAAAGGAATAACCAAAAGGTTTTGGAAGAAAGTCCCTCGATTGCAATCGGAAAAACGCTGCGTCATGAAATAGGTGCTGCTGCTGTTCGAGCGGCAGAGTTTGTTGGCTATGAGAATGCAGGAACCATTGAATTTCTTCTTGATGAAGCAAGTAGCAATTTCTATTTCATGGAGATGAATACTCGTGTTCAGGTAGAACATCCAGTAACAGAGTTTGTTTCAGGTGTTGATATCGTTAAGGAACAGATTTGCATTGCGGCAGGTCAGCCTTTGTCTGTTAAGCAAGAAGATATTGTCCTACGCGGTCATGCCATCGAGTGTCGTATCAATGCAGAAAACCCAGCCTTTAACTTTGCTCCAAGTCCAGGTAAGATTACTAATCTCTATCTGCCAAGTGGTGGAGTTGGCTTGCGCGTGGATTCAGCAGTTTATCCAGGTTATACCATTCCGCCTTATTATGATAGTATGATTGCCAAAATCATAGTACACGGCGAAAATCGTTTTGACGCCTTGATGAAAATGCAACGTGCCCTCTATGAATTAGAAATTGAAGGAGTGCAGACCAATGCAGATTTCCAGCTTGACCTCATTTCAGATCGCAATGTCATTGCTGGGGATTATGATACTTCCTTCTTGATGGAAACCTTCTTACCTAAATATCAAGAAAAAGAATAAAATGACTTTAAGAGTTTAAACCGAAAAGGGGAATCAATGGCTCTATTTAGTAAAAAAGATAAGTATATTCGAATCAATCCCAATCGTTCGGTTAGGGAAAAACCTCAAGCTAAGCCAGAGGTTCCAGATGAATTATTTTCCCAGTGTCCAGGCTGTAAGCATACCATTTATCAGAAGGATCTGGGAAGTGAGCGTATCTGTCCGCACTGTAGCTATACCTTTCGTATTTCTGCCCAAGAACGCTTGGCTTTGATGATTGATATGGGAACCTTCAAGGAATTGTTTACAGGGATTGAAAGCAAGGATCCCTTGCATTTCCCTGGTTATCAAAAGAAACTAGCAACTATGCGTGAAAAAACAGGTCTGGATGAAGCCGTTGTGACAGGAACAGCTCTTATAAAAGGTCAGACTGTGGCTCTTGGGATTATGGATTCTAACTTTATCATGGCTTCTATGGGTACGGTTGTAGGTGAAAAAATCACTCGTTTGTTTGAGTATGCGACTGTCGAAAAATTGCCAGTTGTCCTATTCACAGCCTCTGGTGGAGCCCGTATGCAGGAAGGAATCATGAGTCTCATGCAGATGGCTAAGATCTCTGCGGCGGTTAAACGCCATTCAAATGCTGGTCTCTTTTACCTGACCATTTTGACAGATCCAACGACTGGTGGTGTGACAGCTTCTTTCGCTATGGAAGGCGATATCATTCTGGCTGAACCACAGAGCTTGGTTGGTTTTGCTGGGCGTCGTGTGATTGAAAATACGGTTCGTGAAAGCTTGCCTGAGGATTTCCAAAAGGCAGAATTCCTATTAGAACATGGCTTTGTGGATGCTATTGTCAAAAGAAGAGACTTACCAGATATGATT
The DNA here is from genome assembly GCF_013277355.1 of Streptococcus sp. 1343. NCBI lineage: Bacteria > Bacillati > Bacillota > Bacilli > Lactobacillales > Streptococcaceae > Streptococcus > Streptococcus sp. 1343. The sequence continues at coordinate 8,658 of NZ_VMMT01000071.1, read as the reverse complement.
GCTAGCCTAGTCAGATTGCATGGAGGGAGTCCTAGATGAATATTGCAAAAATAGTCAGAGAAGCGCGTGAGCAGAGTCGCTTGACAACCTTGGACTTTGCGACAGGCATTTTTGATGAATTTATCCAATTACATGGTGACCGTTCTTTTCGTGATGATGGTGCAGTTGTTGGTGGTATTGGTTGGCTTGGAGACCAAGCTGTAACAGTGGTTGGTATCCAAAAAGGCAAGAGTTTGCAAGACAACCTCAAACGGAATTTTGGCCAACCACATCCAGAAGGCTACCGAAAGGCACTGCGGTTGATGAAACAGGCTGAGAAATTTGGCCGTCCAGTTGTGACCTTTATCAATACAGCAGGTGCTTATCCTGGTGTCGGAGCGGAAGAACGTGGACAGGGAGAAGCTATTGCTCGCAATCTCATGGAAATGAGTGATTTGAAAGTTCCTATTATTGCCATCATTATCGGTGAAGGTGGTTCAGGTGGAGCTCTGGCTCTAGCTGTCGCGGATCGTGTCTGGATGCTGGAAAATTCTATCTATGCCATTCTCAGTCCAGAAGGCTTTGCTTCCATTTTATGGAAGGACGGTACTCGCGCCATGGAAGCAGCAGAACTGATGAAAATCACTTCACACGAGCTACTAGAAATGGACGTGGTGGACAAGGTGATTTCTGAAGCAGGACTTTCTAGTAAAGAACTGATTAATAATGTCAAAAAAGAACTTCAAGCTGAGCTGGCTAGACTTTCACAAAAACCGCTAGAAGAGTTGCTGGAAGAACGCTATCAACGATTTAGAAAATACTAATACCTCAGAATACGCAAAAACTAGAACTGGCAGTTAGTTCTAGTTTTTATGTGGTTCTTACTCTGTATCAAGGACGAAGTAAAAGGTGCTTGGAAGACCAAACACCTTTTCGATTATTCATTTTTTTCTGTTACAAACTGGCTGAGCAGTCCGTTGATAAAGCGGGCTGATTTTTGATCTGAAAAATTCTTAGCGAGTTCAATAGCTTCATTGACTGCTACCAGCTGAGGTGTATCAAATGATGTGATTTCAAAGATACCCAAGCGTAGTAAGTTTTTTTCGACCAAAGTCAAACGTTCAACTGTCCAGCCTGACTTGAGGTGCTGGTTAATTTGTGTATCCAACTCGTCTTTTTGTGCTTGAACACCAGAAACCAAATTTAGAAGAAAGGCTGGGATTTGCACATCTGCATCTTCACGGTCATGTGTGTAGGCAAAGCGACAAGCTGTTTCCATATCTGTGTCGAATTCAAGGCTCATAAGAGCTTGAAAAGCGCCTTTACGAAGTTCGCGTCTAGATTCTAATAATGGACTAGTCATTGAGGAAGTCCTCGTTAAATAGATCTTTCAACTCTGGTTTAGGTGTTTTGTCTGGAACAATTCCTGTAACATGGATATTGACAGCAGAAAGTTCCACATCAGCCATATCATGGACAGCATCTTTGACTGCTTTTTGAATAGCAATAGCTACTTTTGGTACTTTCACACCGTACTCAAGATAGAGATAGATGTCAGCAGTTAGCTCTTCATTGTTTTCTTTTAAGTAGACGCCGCGACCAAGAGAGAGTTTTGATAGGGTGTCAGATACGGATTTATTTGAAAATGAGTGGACACCATCAACTTTAGCAGTTGCGATGGCAATGATTTTTTCAAGTACACGTGGAACGATAACGATTTCGCCAAATTGTTCTTCAATTCCCATAGAATGACCTCTTTCTAGAGATTAGGCACGAGAAACGTAAGTTCCTTCTGCAGTGTTGATGATCAATTTTTGTCCAGCTTCTATGAAGTCTGGAACGTTGACAACAAGTCCAGTTTCCATGGTTGCTGGTTTACCAGAACCTGTAACAGTAGCACCTTTGATAGATGGTTGTGTTTCAGCAACTGTCAATTCAACAGTAGTTGGTACAGTTACACCGATTACTTCAGTTCCGTAGAATTGGATTTTCACATCAGAGTTTTCAAGGATGTAAAGCAACTCATTTTCAACATTTACGACTGGTATTTCGTATTGGTCGTAAGTTTCAGTGTTCATGAAGTAGGCAGTTTCATCCATTTTGTACAAGTATTGAGCTGGAACAGTTTCGATAATAGCTTGTTCGAATTTTTCTTCTGGACGGTAGCTTGTATCAAATGTAGAACCAGTACGGACATCACGCAATTTCATACGCATGATTGTGTTCCCTTTACCTGGTTTGTGGTGGCTAGCTTCCAAAACGCGGATCAATTTTCCGTCTGCAGTTTCAAATGTCATACCAGCTTTCAATTTGCTTGCTTCAATCATGTTTTTACCTCTTTAATAAATATTATTACTCTTCATTTTACCATAAAATCTTCTGGAAATAAAGCCAAAATAGTTATTGGGATTTGGTAGGGGAGAAAAAACCAACCCCAGGGCTGGTTTCTTTCAAATTTTAATCTTCTTTCAACTTCGCCAATTCCTGTGCAAGTAGTTTAAGGGCAACTTGTGGGTTGGCTTGGCCTTTGGTTGCCTTCATAAGGAATCCTGTAAAGGCCTTGTCGGCGTTACGTTTGCCTGACTTGAAGTCGGCAACTGCGGCTTCGTTATCCGCAAAGACTTGGTGGATAATTGGAATCAAGACAGCTGGATCTGAGATTTGAACCATACCTGCTTTTTCCACATATTCACGCGCGCCACCGCCATTTTTAGCCAGGTGGACAAAGACTTTCTTGGCAATCTTAGAAGAGATAGTACCGTCTTCGATGATGGCAATCATTTCAACCAAGTTTTCTGGTGTCAATTCGATTTGTTCCAGCGTCTTGCTTTCAGCATTCAAGAACTGAGCGACTTCCCCTTGGAGCCAGTTAGAGACTTGTTTGGCATCACCACCTAGGGCAACAGCTTTTTCAAAGAAGTCAGAAGTGACTTTATTAGCAGTCAACTGACTAGCATCGTAGTCTGATAAACCAAGGTCAGATACATAACGCGCACGACGTTCTTTTGGAAACTCTGGCAACTCAGTCCGCATTTCCTCAATCCACTCGTCAGAAATTTCAAAGAGGGGTAGGTCTGGTTCTGGGAAGTAGCGGTAGTCAGCAGCCCCTTCCTTGACACGCATGAGGATGGTTGCTTTATTCGCTTCATCGTAACGGCGTGTTTCTTGGCGGATTTGACCACCTGAGCGAAGAATTTCAGCCTGGCGTCGGACTTCGTATTCAAGACCTTTACGAACGTTTGAGAAGGAGTTGAGGTTCTTCAATTCAGTCTTGGTACCGAATTTCTCTTGACCATAAGGACGAAGGGAGATGTTGGCATCCACACGCATCGAACCTTCCTCCATCTTAACGTCAGAAATGCCAGCGTACTGGATAACTTCCTTGAGGGCTGTCAGATAAGCATAGGCTTCTTCAGGAGAACGCATATCTGCCTCAGATACAATCTCAATCAAGGGAACCCCTTGGCGGTTGAGGTCAACATAAGAGTAGCCATCTGTACCATGGGTGTTTTTACCAGCGTCTTCCTCTAGGTGGGCACGTTCGATACCGATTTTCTTGGTCGTACCGTCTTCTAGTTCGACTTCAATCCAGCCATTATATCCGATTGGTTCATCAAATTGAGAAATTTGGTAGGCTTTGGGGTTATCAGGATAGAAGTAGCTCTTGCGGTCAAAGTGCATCTTTTTGTGGATGTCCATGTTGAGGGCAAGAGCAGCCTTGATTCCGGCATCGACAACCCCTTTATTGAGAACTGGCAGAACTCCTGGGAAAGACCAGTCAATCACGTTAGTGTTGGCATTTTGATCATTTCCGAAGTGGGCAGAAGTAGGTGAGAAGATTTTTGAATTGGTGTTGAGCTCTACGTGGACTTCAAGTCCGATGACTGTTTCAAAGTTCATTAGTTGTCACCTCCAAAAATCTCGGGTTGTTGTTTGTGGTAGTCTGTTGTTGCTTCAAAAGCAGCAGCAGCTTGGTAAATGGTTTCCTCAGAGTACTTGGGACCAATCAATTGGAGTCCGACAGGTAGACCTTGAGAGAATCCAGCAGGAATCGAAATTCCAGGCAGTCCTGCCAAGTTTACAGGTATGGTCAATAGGTCGGCTAAGTACATGGCAACTGGGTCATGGTTGAGAGAATTCAAGTCATAGGCAACACTTGGAGCAGTTGGACCCAAAATCAAATCATAATCCACGAAGACTTTTTCGAAATCTTGAATGATAAGTGTACGAACCTGTCCAGCTTTCTTATAGTAAGCATCGTAGTAACCTGATGAAAGGCTGAAAGTACCTAGCATGATACGACGTTTCACCTCTTCACCAAAACCTTGGCTACGGCTGTTTACATAGATTTCATCAAGATTTGTCGCATCCTCTGCGCGGTAGCCGTAACGGATACCGTCAAAGCGTTGCAAGTTTGATGAAGCTTCTGATGAAGCGATGATGTAGTATACGGCAACTCCGTATTTAGAGTGAGGAAGGCTGACTTCTTCGACGATAGCACCCAATTTTTCAAAGTGTTTGGCTGCATTCAGAATGGTTTCCTTAACCTCTGGGTCAATCCCTTCGCCTAGATATTCCTTAGGTAAAGCAATTTTCATGCCCTTGATGTCTTGACCAATTTTTGAAGTAAAGTCGGCAATGCGGACAGGGGCAGAAGTAGAGTCTTTGGCATCTTCGCAGGCAATAGCGTTGAGCAAGAGGGCATTTTCCTTAACAGTTGGTGCGAAAGGTCCGATTTGGTCTAATGAGCTACCGAAGGCAATGAGACCGAAACGAGAAACTGTTCCGTAGGTTGGTTTGAGACCAACGATCCCGTTGAAGGCAGCAGGTTGGCGGATGGAACCACCCGTATCAGAACCAAGTGACAAGCGGACTTGTCCTGAGGCTACAGCTGCAGCTGAACCACTTGATGAACCACCAGGAACCTTGCTGTGGTCCCAAGCATTTTTAGTTGCTCCGTAGTGAGAAGTCTCACCAGAACCACCCATGGCAAATTCGTCCATGTTAGTTTTTCCTACGACAATCATGCCCTTGGCTTTTGCATTAGCAACAGCTGTCGCATCAAAGATCGGCTCGTAGTTGTAGAGCATTTTTGAGGCAGCGGTTGTGAGAATACCGTCTGTAGAGATGTTATCCTTTACTGCAAGCGGAATTCCTGAAAGGACATTATCAGTGTCAATTCCAGCTTCATCAATGGCTTTAGCTTGAACAAGAGCTTGCTCTTCAGCGATGGTAACAAAAGCGTTGATAGCTGTCTCGCGAGACTTGATATCTTCAAGCGTAGCTTGTGTTAATTCTGTTGCAGAAATTTCCTTAGAGACAAGGAGATTGTGCAAGTCTTCAATGGTTTTATTGTTGAAAGTCATTAGGCATCTCCTCCATCGTCTAGGATAGCTGGTACCTTGATATAGTAGTTGTCTTTTTCAGGTACGTTTTTAAACAAGCGATCACGGTCTGTTCCTTCTTCAGCCACATCAGGGCGGAGTACGGTCTTGCGGTCAGCCATGGTCGTAGTAGGTGCGACACCAGTTGTGTCAACTTCGCCCAGCAATTCAACCATGTCAACAATTTTAGACAAGGTCGTTGCAAAGGCAGCAGTTTCTTCTTCAGAGAATTTTAATTTTGAAAGATTGGCAACGTGTGTTACCTCTTCTTGCGTAATTTTCATCTTGCATCCTTTCGTGAAATGATGATTTTTAGTCTGTTCTATTTTACCATATTTTCCTATAAATAAGGGAGGGGGAAGTGAAAAGAAATAGAAATTGAAAAAAATGCTAAAATCCGATATAATGGAGTGTTGAAAGGAATGGTAAAATCCAATGTAAAAATCATTCTTAGCTATTGAAACAAGAAAAATAGAGAATCAAAGAAAGAGAACTTATGAATATTCAAGAAGAAATTAAGAAACGTCGTACCTTTGCCATCATCTCTCACCCAGACGCGGGGAAAACAACCATCACTGAGCAGTTGCTCTACTTTGGGGGCGAGATTCGTGAGGCTGGTACCGTAAAAGGAAAGAAAACAGGGACTTTTGCCAAGTCTGACTGGATGGATATCGAGAAGCAACGTGGGATTTCGGTTACTTCATCTGTGATGCAGTTTGACTACGATGGCAAGCGCGTGAATATCCTTGACACACCAGGGCATGAGGATTTCTCAGAAGATACCTATCGTACCTTGATGGCGGTGGATGCTGCGGTCATGGTCGTGGACTCTGCCAAGGGTATCGAGGCGCAGACAAAGAAATTGTTTGAAGTTGTCAAACACCGTGGTATTCCAGTCTTTACCTTTATGAACAAGCTAGACCGTGACGGTCGTGAGCCACTGGACCTCTTGCAAGAATTGGAAGAAGTCTTGGGTATTGCGAGCTATCCGATGAACTGGCCAATCGGGATGGGGAAAGCTTTTGAAGGGCTCTATGACCTCTATAACCAACGCTTGGAGCTCTATAAGGGGGATGAGCGTTTTGCCAGTTTAGAAGATGGGGACAAGCTTTTTAGCAGCAATCCTTTCTACGAGCAGGTAAAAGATGATATTGAACTTTTAAATGAAGCTGGAAATGAGTTTTCAGAGGAAGCTATCCTTGCTGGAGAATTGACACCTGTCTTCTTCGGTTCGGCTTTGACAAATTTTGGTGTGCAGACCTTCCTTGAGACTTTCCTTAAGTTTGCTCCAGAACCACATGGACACAAGAAAACAGATGGCGAAATTGTGGATCCTTACGACAAGGATTTTTCAGGATTTGTCTTTAAAATCCAAGCCAATATGGACCCTCGTCACCGTGACCGCATTGCCTTTGTCCGTATCGTATCTGGTGAATTTGAGCGCGGTATGAGTGTTAACCTGCCTCGTACTGGTAAGGGGGCTAAACTGTCGAATGTGACTCAGTTTATGGCGGAAAGTCGTGAGAATGTAACCAATGCCGTGGCAGGTGATATCATCGGGGTTTACGATACAGGTACTTATCAGGTTGGTGACACTTTGACAGTTGGAAAAAACAAGTTTGAGTTTGAACCGCTGCCAACCTTTACTCCTGAAATTTTCATGAAAGTATCTGCTAAGAACGTTATGAAACAAAAATCTTTCCACAAGGGAATCGAGCAATTGGTGCAAGAAGGAGCTATTCAGCTTTATAAGAATTACCAAACAGGCGAGTACATGCTGGGAGCTGTTGGTCAACTTCAGTTTGAAGTCTTTAAGCACCGTATGGAAGGCGAGTACAATGCAGAAGTGGTCATGAGCCCAATGGGTAAAAAGACCGTTCGTTGGATTAAACCTGAGGACTTGGATGAACGCATGTCATCAAGCCGCAATATCTTGGCTAAAGACCGTTTCGACCAATCAGTCTTTCTCTTTGAAAATGACTTTGCTCTCCGTTGGTTTGCGGACAAGTATCCAGATGTAGAGTTGGAAGAGAAGATGTGACTCAGTACCAACAATTGGAACTAAAGTTCCTAATTGTTGGACGCTAGTCGCTATTTGGCGAACTAGCTAATTGCCTCACTAACTGAGTTTTACAAATGGAATTGATTTGTAAAACTCAGTGTCGTAGTTCAGTAAATTTATTTGATTGTGTAACAATCTAAGTAACTAACGAGTCTGGGACAAAAGTCTAACCTTAAATATAAAAAGCGAACAAAACAAGTTATCTGACACTCAGAATTCTGTTTTGTTTGCTTTTTTGTCTAATCTATCGATTTTAAAAACTTATAATAAAGAATTCATAAAATCAAAATCTTTTTGTCCCAGACTCTAGGCGCTCCACTAGTAAAGTTTTACGAATAATATCGATTCGTAAAACTTTACGTCGTAACTGGTAGTGAGCGGTCTAGCTAACTGCCTTACTAACTACGTTTGGCAAATGAAATCGATTTGTAAAACTCCGTGTCGTAATGTAAAAATTGTAAACCGTAATGGGACTTCATCTAAAATCTCCACTGGTATGGTTTTACGAACGAATAGGCGAAAATAATGGTTACGTAGAAACATATGATGGGAATAAAAAGAAATGAGATAAAGAGTGAAAGAAGAGAAAAAAGCGATTGTCTTAGGTGCAGATAATGCTTATATGGATAAAGTTGAAACAACAATAAAATCTCTTTGTGTTCATCTATTATAATCTTAAGTTTTATGTTTTTAATGATGACCTTCCGCGAGAATGGTTCCAATTGATGGAAAAAAGACTAGAGACTTTGAATAGTGAGATTGTGAATGTTTAGATTGACAGTAGTATTCTGAAAGGTTATCGTCTCCCCTTTGAGGGACTTTCATATGCGGCTTTTTTAGGTATTTTATTCCAAAGTATGTAAGCGAGTCTCGTGTACTGTATTTGGATTTAGATATTGTTGTAAGAAAATCGATAGATGAGCTGTGGGATTTGGACTTGACGGATATACCCTTAGCTGCAGTTAGAGATGATTTTTATACACATAATTTTAATTCTGGTGTTCTGTTAATCAACAATGGTATGTGGAGAGCAGAAAATGTCACGCAAGACCTGATTTAAGACACAAATAAAAAATCTTCCAATTCTCTGTTTCCGTGTCTGAAGGTTTCTTTTCCTTTCTGTTGATAGACTAGTAGCAGATGATTGATTTGTCTTTCAGAAAGATTAAGTTCGACAAGGCTTGTTTCTTTGTTTTCTTTCCTTGGGCAATAGCTGTTATAGTCATTTAGTTT
>NZ_VMMT01000070.1:0-14308 GCF_013277355.1 Streptococcus sp. 1343 | reverse complement strand
TTGTTTCGCAGGAAGTCTAATAATGTTCGAAATTGAATCAGGTTAAAGAGACAACTAAAGGCAACACAAAGGCTTGTCGCATAAAAGACAGCATGGTAGCCAAATTGACCTGCTACTGCAGAACCTGCCATGGGACCAACAACACCTCCCAGATAAAAGAATACCTGATTGAAGGCAAAGACCCTCGAAATGCCGGCTTTGGGAGTCATTTTGCTGAGTAGGGCATTAACCCCGGGAATCAAGGCACCGGTTCCCAATCCAAAGAGGAAACGATAGAGTCCTAGTTGAAGGGGGCTAGAGGCATTGGCACAGAGGAGATAGATGATGACTGAATAAAACTGGGCGACAACCAAGAGACGATGATTGCCCACCTTGTCACCTAGCTTGCCCATGACTCCTGCACTCATCATACTGGAAAAGCCCATACTGGACACAATCAAACCAGAGACAAAAAGAAGATTCTCTGTCTGCCCTAAGTCGCGTACATAAAGAGCCAAAATAGGGCCAATCGATTGAGCTGAAAATTGGATGACAAAACTGGTCAGAAAGAGGTTGACCAAGAGATAGGGATATTTAACTGATGTAAATAATTCCTTTGTTGGGATGGCCTTTTCCTTGGCTACTGGTTGAAAATCTTCCTTGATAAAGCAAATAGTTAAAATAGCGGCTAGAAACAGAAAACTACCAACCAGTAGGAAAACTGTACGAATGCCAAATAATTCTGCGATAAAGCCACCAATAAAGGGACCAGTTAGAGTACCTGCAACTACACCTGTAGACAAAGTACCTAAGGCAGAGCCTGATTTCTCCTTGGGAACCTGACTGGCTATCAAGGCCGTTGAATTGGGAACAAAACCCGCAAATACACCATTCAGTAAACGAAGAAAGATTAGCCAATAAATATTTGGCACAAAGGTCAAGCCTCCCATAGTGATAGTCATGGCCAGACCAGCACGAATCATCATGGGTTTTCGACCGTATTTATCAGCAAGGATTCCCCAGATAGGAGAAAAGAGCGCCGCGGAAATGGCAGAGACAGAAATAGCTAAACCTGCATAAAAAGCAGCTTGCTCACTCCCAACACCTAGATTTTCCACAAAGATGGGCATAAAAGGCACAACTAAGGAAATACTGGCTCCTGTCAGAAAATTACCAAACCAGGCAATGCGCAGATTATCCTTCCAGTTAATCTCTGTCATCTTGCTTACCTCCCTCAAGCAGGGAGACCACTTGAGTAAGAAGCTGGTCCTGATTCCCATTGTTGTTTAAAACATGGCTGGCCAAATCTTTCTTTTTCTCTAAAGGCCACTGGGCTGCCAGACGAGACTCAGCTTCATCTTTGGACAAGTTGTCCCTTTTCATTAAGCGTTCTACTTGGACATCTCGGTCCACATAGACCAACCAAGTCTCATCAAACCAAGAGACGTAGTTCTGCTCAAAAAGTAAGGGGATATCCATGAAAAAAATCTCTTCTGTCTGAGCAAACTGATCTCTCAACGTAGCTAGTTCCTCACGGATAATCTTTCCTTGGATTCGCTTAGACCATTCCTGTTCTTCAGGATTTGAAAAGATGAGATTAGCTAGGAGAGGGCGATTGAGTTCTCCATTTTCTAAGATAATTTTTTGACCAAAGTGCTGGACTAGAGCTTCAAACAGACGACCACCAGGTTTCTGTAGTTGGTGGACGGCTGCGTCGGCATCCACTACTTGAAAGCCTTGCTTTCTTAGAAAATTTGTCACGGTTGACTTACCAGAGGCAATTCCCCCAGTGATTCCGATGATTTTTCCCATCAGCCCCTCCTTTGGCACTGAGGACAAAAGTGGGTTCCACGTCCGCCTAGTTGGATTTTCTCAATCACTGTCCCACAGCGTGAACACTCTTGACCAGCCTTGTCATAGACCTGATGAAAATCCTGCATGGTTCCATCTTCCCCAAAGGCATTGGTATAGGTCCGAATGGTCGAACCACCTTTTTCAACGGCCTGGCCCAAAATAGCAATGGTTTGGTCATGAATGGCTGTCGTTTCTGCTGCTGTCAAAGTCTGGGAAGGTCTTGCCGGATGAACCTGAGCTCGCCAGAGAACCTCATCCACATAGATATTGCCAAGTCCAGCTACCAAGGTCTGGTCTAGGAGATGGGATTTGATAGGCTTTTTGGACTTGGCTAGGGCATCTTGAAAGATCTGCAAGTCAAAGTCTTGTTCGCTTGGTTCAGGACCTAATTTTTTAGAAATAAAGTAGGCATCCAAAAGGTCAGGCGCCAAGAGTTCCATAGTACCAAACTTGCGAACATCCTCATAAACAAGCATGCCACCATCTTCAAACTGAAAGAAAACATGGGCATGCTTGCGTTCAGGAACCTGGTACGGATAGTAAAAATACTTGCCCTCCATCCGCAGATGGGAAATCAAGACCTTGTCTGTTAGGTAAAACAGCAAATATTTTCCACGACGTCCCATTGACTCAACAACTTGGCCAGGCACTTCCTTTCGAAACTCGTCCAAATCCGTCTTAATCATCTTGGGATAGCGAATTTCTATACTCGAAATCTTCTTTCCCAGAATCAATTTTTCTAAACCACGACGAACGGTTTCAACCTCAGGTAATTCAGGCATACGTCCTCCTTCTGTAAAAACAAGAAGCAGGCATGAGCCCACCTCTACTTAGTATTCTTTTTCATTATAGCCAAAGTCAGCCAAATCTAGCTTTTTATCGCGCCAGTTTTTCTTGACCTTGACCCAGGTTTCTAGGAAGACCTTGTCTCCTAGCATAAGTTCGATATCACGACGGGCCATGCTACCGATTTTCTTAAGCATAGCGCCACCTTTACCGATGATAATCCCTTTTTGGCTATCACGCTCGACCATGATGGTTGCACGGATATGAACCTTGTCTGTCTCTTCGTCTCGTTTCATAGAATCCACTACTACTGCGACAGAATGCGGAATCTCTTCACGAGTTAGGTGCAAGACTTTCTCACGAACCATCTCTGAAACCAAGAAACGCTCTGGATGGTCTGTGATTTGGTCAGCTGGGAAATATTGGAATCCTTCATCCAGATTTTCACTCAAAATATCCACTAGACGAGAGACGTTATTTCCTTGAAGAGCTGAGATTGGAACGATTTCCTTAAAGTCCATTTGGTTACGGAAATCATCGATCTGAGATAAAAGCTGGTCTGGGTGAACCTTATCGATTTTATTCACCACCAAAATCACAGGAACCTTAGCAGCCTTGAGACGCTCGATAATCATGTCGTCTCCCTTACCACGCGCTTCATCAGCAGGCACCATGAAAAGGACGGTATCCACTTCGCGAAGGGTACTGTAGGCAGACTCAACCATGAAATCTCCGAGAGCTGTTTTAGGCTTGTGAATTCCTGGCGTATCGATAAAGACGATTTGCTCTTTATCAGTCGTGTAAATTCCCATAATTTTGTTGCGCGTTGTCTGCGCCTTGTCACTCATGATGGCAATCTTTTGCCCCATGACATGATTTAAAAAAGTTGACTTCCCAACATTGGGACGTCCTAAAATGGCTACAAAACCTGATTTAAAAGTCATAATTTCCTCTTACTGTTTAAAATAATAAATCCCAGATTCGTGGGAGAAAAATTAATGCGCCTGTTAAGGCTGCGAAAAGAGAAACCACTAATACCGCGCCAGCCGCCATATCCTTGGCATTTTTAGCCAGCATGGAAAAGTGATAGTGACTGGCCAAATCCACCACATTTTCAATAGCAGAGTTGATAATCTCAAAGGCTACTACCAAGAAAATGCTCAATAGGAGAAAGAGCCATTCGATTCGTGACACCTGAAAAACAAAACCTGCAAGGATGACCACTAGAGCCGTCACTGCGTGTTTTCGCATATTGCGTTCTTCCTTGATAGCAGTAAAAATACCTGTCAAAGCAAATTCTAAACTGGATATCAGGTCACGATTTTTCCATTTTCGTTTATTGTCTTGTGAGTCCATAGGCTGTCAAAATTTCTTCTTGTAAACCGAACATCTCCGCTTCTTCTTCCGGAGTGTAGTGATCATAGCCGTTAATATGTAAAAAGCCGTGTACTGCCAAGAAGCCCATCTCACGCTCAAAGCTGTGACCATATTCTTCGGCCTGCTCATGAGCCTTATCGATAGAGATGAACAATTCCCCAATATAGGCATCAAACTCAGACATCATCTCTGTCAATTCTGGATTTTCAAGCAAATCCTCTTCGTCAAAGGCAATTTCCAATTCTGGTTTATACTCAAGGCTAATGACATCTGTCGGACGGTCGGTGTCACGGTACTCCAGATTAAGTTCATGACTACGCTCATTGGTCACAAAAGTGACTGCCATCTCCTTGTCTTCTTTTCCTAATTTTTGGGCTGCAAATTCCAAAATTTCTTGGGTTTGTTGCAACATTTCTTTTGAAACTTGACCAGTTTCATCTACCATTTCAATATACATGTGCTTCTCGTTTCTCTTTACTTGGCTTTATTATACCACATTTCCATGATTTTATTCTACCTTTTTGATATAATACTATGGAATACAATCACAAGGAGAGAACGATGTCATTTGATGGATTTTTTTTACACCACATAGTTGAGGAATTGCGAAGCGAATTAGTGAATGGTCGCATCCAGAAAATCAATCAGCCTTTTGAACAAGAGTTGGTCTTGCAAATCCGCAGCAATCGCCAAAGTCACCGCCTGCTCCTTTCTGCCCATCCCGTTTTTGGACGCATTCAGCTGACCCAAACGACTTTTGAAAATCCAGCCCAACCTTCTACCTTTATCATGGTTTTGAGAAAGTATTTACAGGGGGCCCTGATTGAGTCGATTGAGCAGGTGGAAAATGACCGTATTGTGGAAATGACAGTTTCCAATAAAAACGAGATTGGAGACCATATCCAGGCTACCCTGATTATCGAGATTATGGGGAAACACAGTAATATTCTACTGGTTGATAAAAGTAGCCACAAAATTCTCGAAGTCATTAAACACGTTGGTTTTTCACAAAATAGCTACCGCACCTTGCTTCCTGGATCGACCTATATCGCTCCGCCAAGTACGGAATCTCTCAATCCTTTTACTATCAAGGACGAGAAACTCTTTGAAATCCTGCAAACACAGGAAACGACAGCTAAAAATCTTCAAAGCCTCTTTCAAGGTCTGGGACGCGATACGGCAAATGAATTGGAAAGGATTCTGGTTAGTGATAAACTGTCTACTTTCCGTACCTTTTTCCATCAAGAAACCCAGCCATGCTTGACTGAGACATCCTTCAGTCCAGTTCCTTTTAAAAATCAAGTAGGAGAGCCTTTTACCAGTCTTTCTGATTTGCTGGACACCTACTATAAGGACAAGGCAGAACGCGACCGCGTCAAACAGCAAGCCAGTGAACTCATTCGTCGTGTTGAAAATGAACTTCAGAAAAACCGACATAAGCTGAAAAAGCAGGAAAAAGAGTTACTGGCGACAGACAACGCTGAAGAATTTCGTCAAAAAGGAGAATTGCTGACAACCTTCCTCCACCAAGTGCCTAACGACCAAGACCAGGTTATCCTAGACAACTACTACACCAACCAACCTATCACGATTGCGCTTGATAAGGCCTTGACTCCCAACCAAAATGCCCAACGCTATTTTAAACGGTATCAGAAACTCAAAGAAGCTGTCAAATACTTGACTGATCTGATTGAGGAAACCAAGGCCACTATTCTCTATCTGGAAAGTGTAGAAACCGTCCTCAACCAAGCTGGGCTGGAAGAAATCGCTGAAATCCGTGAAGAATTGATTCAAACTGGCTTTATCCGCAGAAGACAGCGGGAGAAAATCCAGAAACGCAAAAAACCAGAACAATATCTAGCAAGCGATGGCAAAACCATCATCTATGTCGGCCGAAACAACCTACAAAACGAGGAGCTAACCTTTAAAATGGCCCGCAAGGAGGAACTTTGGTTCCATGCCAAGGACATTCCTGGAAGCCACGTTGTCATCTCAGGCAATCTTGACCCATCTGATGAAGTCAAGACAGAAGCAGCAGAACTAGCTGCCTACTTCTCTCAAGGTCGCCTGTCAAATCTGGTGCAGGTAGATATGATTGAAATCAAGAAACTCAACAAACCAACTGGTGGAAAACCCGGCTTTGTCACCTACACAGGACAAAAGACCCTCCGTGTCACACCAGACCCAGAAAAAATCGCATCCATGAAAAAATCCTGATTTTACTTAAAATCAGGATTTTTAACATACTATTCACTCAAATCATATCCAATTATAGGACTAATCTTTGCCACCTAGTTTCTCATTGATTTTCATCATCACACTAGCAATTTTTTCACCCCAATAAGGGTCTGAGGCATATTCTACATTCATACCAGACGCCTTGTTTCCAAGGAAAGTTCTTCCCCTATCGATATAATTTTCCTTAATCCACTTGCTTGCACCTAAAATTCCCTTATCCACATCATCAAATGTCTTAGCAGAAAGGTAAGGGGTCGTATCATAGGCTGTAATGCCAAAGAAATTATTCTTATCTTTGGCAATTTTACTTCTTCCCCAGTCACTTTCTAGGGCACTATGGGCAAGGAGATAAAGGGCATTGATATGGTAATGTTCTTCGGCTTCCTTAAAAGTAGCGCCCTTGTTCTCCAAAAGGCTATTGTTAATGTTTAGCAAACTAAATACCTTATCCAATTCTTCAGCACTGTAGTTGGTAGCCTCTGTTAAATCTTTGAAAAGGAAGGGATTCTCAAGCTTAAAACCATCAAAATGCAGGCCATCTGCCGAATAATATTTCTTGCCTACTTCCATATCAGAAAGATGAGAAGCTACTGGGATACTAGCATTCTGAGCCACATAGTGATAAAAACGGTGGCCATCACTCTCATAATAAGGGATAAAGTCCTTACTGGCATCTAGCGCTTGTAAATCTTCTGTTTTCATATAGCCTGACAAACCAGAAATAGTAATAGCCAGGCGCTTGTCATCACTTTTTCTATCCTTATCTAGCCAAACAACACTAGCTTGCGATATATAGGAGAGCTTTTCACCATCTGCATTATAGATATTTGCTGTGACTGGTACTACTTGATAATAAGCAGCATTTTCATTTGTAGCTTTTTCTCCACGCCATTTACCATCGCTTCCAAGCTGATAACCATCTACTGTCTCATTTTTCGCCATGTAGCCACCGGATTTGAAGTAGTACCAGGCTTGACTATGAGAATCGTAGACCCATTCTTTTTTAGCCATTTTGCCATCAGACTTGAGGTAAAACCATGACTCCTTATCCCGAATCCATTCATTGGCTGCCATGTAGCCACCAGATTTGAAGTAGTACCAGGCTTGACTTTTAGAATCGTATAACCATTCTTTATCTGCCATTTTGCCATCAGATTTGAGATAAAACCATGACTTCTTATCCCAAATCCATTCATTGGCTGCCATATAGCCACCAGATTTGAGATAATAGTGACCATTCTCGAAAATCCATTCTTTATCAGCATAGTTTCCATTTTCTTTGATGTAAAACCAAGATTGGTATTGTTTGTCAAAAAGCCAACCTTGCTGTACTTTGGCACCACTAGCATTCACATAAGCTTGATTAATCCACTGACTTGTCAGTAGATAACCACCGGATTTGAAATAATAGTCCTTCCCTTTAATTTGGAGCCATTCTTTCTCTGCGTGCTGTCCATCTGCTTTGATATAAAACCAAGCATCGTATTGAGAATCATAGACCCAGTCTTCTATTACCTTGGCACCTGTTGCACCAACATAGGAAGTTCCTACCCAAGCATTTCTTTTCATCTTTCCATCTTGGTCAAGATAATAAAAGGTTCCCTTGTCTTCTACCCATTCTGATTTGGCCATATAGCCACCAGATTTGAGGTAAAAATAGTCGTCACCTTGCTTTAGCCATTCATTTTCAGCATAGTTAGCATCTGCTTTTATATAGAACCAAGATTGATAATGAGTATCAAAAACCCACTCATTTGCTGCTTGACTGCCATCTTCTTTCAGATACTGTTTTCCTTGCCAAGTACCATCACTAGCCATTGCACCCTCTGGACTAGCTAAGAAAAATAGCAGAGCTAAAAAAATAAATCTTACTTTCTTCATTAACCTTCTTCCTCTGTTCTTATTTATTTTATTGTACCAAAATTCTCCTAAATTCATATTACAAACTAATAAAAAATCAAGAACAGATTGATTGCAGTTTACCTCAGAGACTCTTTTACTTCCTGACGGAGTTCTTCCAGACTGCTAATACCGTATTTATCCATGACTTTTGGTAAATTTTCGATGATGTCAGGGCAGGCATAAGGATTGGTAAAGTTAGCTGTTCCAACTCCGATAGCAGATGCTCCAGCCAGATACATTTCTAGGGCAGCTTCTGCCGAATCCACTCCCCCCATTCCAATAATAGGCAGGTCTGTTGTTTGGGCTACTTGTCGGATGAGTTTGAGGGCTACTGGAAAAACTGCTGGACCAGACATTCCACCTGTTCCATTGGCCAAGATTGGTTTTCTGGTTTTGAGTTCAAAGCGCATTCCAACTAGAGTATTGATCATGGTTAATCCACTGGCTCCCGCATCTTCTGCAGCTTTTGCGACAGTAACAATATCGGTCACACTAGGGGTTAATTTGACATAAACTGGCACATCAGACGCTTCCACAGCTGCTTTCACCACATCATAAGCCAAATCTGGGTCTTGACCAATCAAAAGTCCGTGGTTACAGTGGTCAACATTGGGGCAAGAAATATTGAGCTCGATAGCCTTTACATTAGTTGCCTTGGAAATCCCATGAGAAACAGCCGCATACTCTTGTTTTGAAAAACCGGCCACATTAGCAATAATAGGAAGATTTGGATATTCTCTTTCCAGCCAAGGTAACTTTTCAGCCAAAACAACTTCCAAACCAGGATTTTGCAAACCGATTGCATTGAGCATGCCAGCAGGTGTTTCTGCCACCCTTGGAGTTGGATTGCCAAAACGGGGTTCAAGGGTTGTCGCCTTGATCATAATAGAACCCAAAAGGTCTAAATCATAGTACTTGGCATACTCTTGACCAAAACCAAAACAGCCTGATGCTGGAATAATCGGATTTTTCAAATCCAAGCCTGGTAGAGAAACTTGTAAACGATTTGTAGTCATAATTTTCTCCTTATAATACAACTGTTCCTGTGCGGAAAACAGGACCATCTTCACAGACGCGTTGGCTGACCGTCTCGCTTTCTGGTACTTTTAGGACGCAGGCATAGCAAGCCCCCATCCCACAAGCCATACGAGATTCCAGAGATAGATAGGCTCTTGGGTGATCATCAAAGGTTTGATTGATATACTTCATCATTCCTGGAGCCCCACACGAGTAAACAGCATCAAACTGACTATCTAAATCATTGATAACAACGGAAACATTTCCCTTGATGCCATAAGAACCATCATCTGTCGTTACAAAGACCTGACCATACTGAGCCAATTCCGTTTTCAAAATAACAGCATCCTTATTAGCAAAGCCAAGGACAGTCACTACTTTCACACCACGCGCATGCAATCCCTTAGCAAGCTCAAGCAAGGGCGGAACACCAATCCCCCCACCAACAAGGAGAACCTGGCTCTGCTCATCAAGGTCAGACAAGTCAAAACCATTTCCCTGAGGCCCCATCACATCAAGAGTATCTCCCTGACTTAGGGTTGAGAAAATAGCTGTCCCAGCTCCCTCAATTCGGTAAATGAGATGACACTGCTTCTTAACCTTATCGATAGACGAAATTGAAATAGGACGACGCAAAAGATGGGCATCATCAGGCACACGCAGATGTAGAAATTGTCCTGCTCGCATGACTTCAACCATTTCTCCTTCTAAGACTAGTTCAAAGATTGCTGGCGCGATTTCCTCCTGTGCAACCACCTTCATGGTTTCCAAACGAATGGCACCCAAACGTTTCTTACATGTGGGATTCATGACTTTTCCTCCTTAAATTTTAAGGGGACCAGACAAAGAAAAGACCTTGCGATTGCAAGGCCTCAGTTAAAATTGTACAACAGAAGAGAGCACACTCAAAAGTCTCCTCTAGAAAATTGTACTATTCTTTTATCTGACACCTTGTGAGTCTCTCTGGACTCCCCTTAAAGGTTAAATTTTTATTAGTATACTCTTTCAGCTAAAAAAAGTCAAGTAGAAAAGGAACATTCTACTTGACCTCATGAGATTATTTTTCACGAATGACTTCGACCTTGTAGCCATCAGGGTCTTTGACAAAGTAATAGTTTGGTGTAGTTCCTGGTAGGCCATTTGGCTCAGTCACTTCATAGCCTTTTGCACTGTGCTCTTGATGAAGAACCTCAAGATCAGGTGTACTTAGGGCGATATGAGCAAAGCCATCTCCAACCACATAAGGGCCGTGATCGTAGTTATAAGTCAATTCCAACTCATAGTCATCACCCTCAAGACCTAGATAGACAATCGTGAAGGCATGATCTGGAAAATCTCTGCGACGCAATTCTTTAAAACCAAAAGCATCTTGATAGAATGCAATTGATTTTTCAAGATTTTCTACTCGCAAGCAAGTATGTAGCATTTTTGAAGCCATATTTTTCTCCTTTATTTTTAAAAAGACTGGACAATCCTCTTCCAGTCTCATCAGTTGTTATTTACCAAGTTTTGCTTTAGCTGCATCTGCAAGAGCTGTGAAAGCTGCTGCATCGTTAACAGCCAAGTCAGCAAGCATTTTACGGTTAACTTCGATCTCAGCCAATTTCAAACCATGCATCAATTGTGAGTATGAAAGTCCGTTCATACGAGCTGCCGCGTTGATACGAGTGATCCACAATTTGCGGAAGTCACGTTTTTTCTGACGACGATCACGGTATGCATAGTAGTAAGAGTTCATTACTTGTTCTTTTGCAGTACGGAACAAGATGTGTTTAGCTCCATAGTAACCTTTTGCTAATTTAAGAATACGTTTACGACGTTTGCGTGATACAACGCCACCTTTAACACGTGCCATGTTTTATTTCCTCCAAATATTTCCTAGAATTATTTACTTACAGTCAAGCTATTATTTCAAGCGAGTAAGCATTGCTTTGATACGTTTGTAATCTCCTGAATGCACCATAGATGCTTTACGAAGATGACGACGTTGTTTCTTAGTTTTTCCGTGGAAACGGTGAGAAGTGTAAGCACGGAAACGTTTAAGTCCACCAGAACCTGTACGTTTGAAACGTTTAGCTGATGCGCGGTGTGTTTTTTGTTTTGGCATGATTTTTTCTCCTTTATTTAACTTTCTGACAATTATTTTTTGTCAGTCGCTGGCGCCAATTGCATGAACATTTGACGTCCATCCATTTTAGCACGTTGTTCGATGATGGCAATATCTTGAGTTGCTTCAGCAAACTCGGCTAAAACTTTTGCACCAATCTCTTTATGGGTAATCATACGACCCTTAAAGCGAATAGATACCTTAACTTTATTTCCTTTTTCAAGGAACTTACGTGCATTACGAAGTTTTGTATCAAAGTCACCCTTGTCAATTGTTGGACTTAGACGAACTTCTTTCACAGTAACAACGCTTTGTTTTTTACGTTGTTCTTTTTGCTTCTTCTGGTACTCAAATTTGAACTTACCGTAGTCCATAATTTTTGCAACAGGCGGTTTGGCTTGGGGTTGAATCAATACTAGGTCAACATTAGCGTTATCAGCCAAAGCTTGCGCTTCACTGAGTGGCTTGATGCCTAGCTGTTCTCCCTCAAGACCAATCAAGCGAACTTCACGTACACGAATCTCATCATTGATGAATAAGTCTTGCTTTGCTATGGTTTTCACCTCTTTTGTTTTATTAGAGAAAAACAATAGCGGACTCGTAAATATACAAGCCCGCACGTTATGATAGCGTTTCTTCGAAACTTTTCATCCGTAGGGCCAGGCAACTTAATGTCACAAGGCGAGAAGCTCTCACTTCTGCTTTTCTCAACTTTTATATGATACCAAGTTTTCTAGCTCTTGTCAAGATAAAAAGTTATTTTTTGAAAAGTTTGTGTTTGTATTTTGGTTTGGTTTTCGAATCAAAAAGAGAGAATCAAGTTGATTCCCTCTCTATGTTAGTTTTTACTTATTTTCCCTACCTATAGGAAAGCTAGAATCTATTAAAAAATTCTTTTTTCTGTGAACTTCCCCATCTTTCAATAAATAGAATTTCCAATAGCAAAAGGATAATCAAGCAAGGAAGTAAGACCATCCCCATGCTCCAATTTAGATTGACATTATCAATCTGCTTAGGTAATCTTCCAGATAAAATCTCCACTGAACGCAAGTAAGTAAAGGGAATCAGATGTGCAATCCTTTGAAGAGGCTGAATGGTTTGGATGCCAAACAATAAGCCAACAATCCCAATGAGTGAAAGAAAAAGGACAGGCATTTTTTGCTTGAAAAAGTAAGCAATCAAATACACGACTTCCACAATGACGATAAAGGCTAAGAAAGCTAAGAACAAGCCAGGAAATAACACATCTTGTATCTTTCCAATAGTTACCTCTTGATTCGCTAAGCTATAAATTGGGTAGGGATAATCTAACTGTCCAAAACCACTTATCAGACTTCCCGCTAGAAAAGAAAATCCACAGATTCCGATAAACAGCACAGTTACATAGCCCACTCCAACTCCAAGAGAGGATAAAGCAAATGTCACTTTTGAAAAAGGATATAACTGAGCTGTGTCCAGATGATTTTGATATCTTTCTGCAAATAGTTGCGTTAGCATAAAAATAATAGCAACCACAAACAAGCTTGGGATGATAGCCTCTAAAATCCAGACAATCTGGTCAATCCCGTGGGTCGGAAACTCCAAAGTATGTGCTTTTATGTTCAAGGGATACAGGGCTTGGTAAATCTTTCGTTGGCGGTCAACCGCCATTTTAAAGTCAGAGCTAGCAGTCGGTTCATTTGACATAACTTCATAATTCTTCTCTTCATCTTGCCACTGCAAATAATAGGCTTCTTTCCATCGTCCTTCTTTTAGTAAATTCAAAATTTCTTTCTTTTGCGTTAAAAAATTTTTTTGCAAGTCTAAATTACTTTTAACACTCTGGTATTCCTCCGAGCTGGTGTCAGACATTTGGGAAAGCTTCACTTCATTTTCATTGATGATTCTCTCATATTTTACAACACTGGTTTCCAACTCGCTCTCCAAGCTGTGTGAGTTTGCAGTCTGACTATTTAAATAAAAGGTAACACCGAGTACAGATGCAAATAAAAGTAAGATAATCCAGTTTAAACGACTTTTGAAAACTTTTTTCAATAAAAATAGACTAACATCTTTCATAAACTAAACCTCTTCTATCTGCCCCTGATGAATGGTTACTACTCTATCGCAGACATCAACCAACTCTTCCTTATAGTGGGAACTTAAAAGAACCAGCTGCTCTTGTCTATCGATTTGTGCCAGCCTATCAAAAAACTTCTGTCGATAATACTCATCTAAGCCATTTGTAATTTCATCCATAAGCCAGCATTTGGCCTGACTGAGGAAATACATGACAATCACCAAGCGTTGCTTCATGCCTAGGGAATACTTGCGAATGGGAAGGCTGATATAGTCAGACATTTCCCAGTAGGCGATTTCATCCCTCAAGTTCAGGTCTGACTTCCAGATGCTTTTTATAAGGCGAAGATAGTCCATCCCACTTAAGTTTCCATCCAGCCATTCAACACTCTCATAATAAAATAAAGAAGGAGAGACTGCGATATTTCCACTACTTATGGGGATTAAGTTGCTAATGGCGCGGAACAGGGTCGTCTTTCCAGAGCCATTGATAGCGAGAACACCATAAACCCTGCCTTTATTAAAGGTGAAATCCGCATCTTGCAAGATGACTTGTCGCGTTTTTAAGGTCACATGAGTAAGCTGTAACATATCCAGTCCTCCTTTTTCTCACTCTTTAAGGATCAATAGCCTCCTTTGTAATGGTTTACTACCTCATAACGATCGTAGTTCCAGCCTCCGCCAACTTTATACTCAGAATAGCTATAATAAGAAGACCATTCCGGAATGACAATATATCCATATCTGTGGTAATTCATACTATACCTATAGTAGGTATTCCAATCATAGCGATAACTTTTAAGAACGGTCTTAGCAGATACACTGGACTGAAGAAGACCAATAGATTATAAACTAACTAATTAAACGATTTTTGCTAATTTTTAATGATTTTATATCATCAATATCGAAGACGCTTTCATTATATCGTTTTTATCATTATTATGCAACAGATTTTTAGTTTATTTTACTACTAGACTTCCTGCAAAACTA